>NZ_JASJVF010000065.1:0-14419 GCF_035019805.1 Cryobacterium sp. 10I1 | reverse complement strand
GGCACGGAAGCCCTCGACTGGGCTGCCGACGAAGCGGTCAGGCTCGGGCGCGGACTCCGGATCGTGCACTCCTGGTCGATTCCGATGACGGTTGCGATCGACCTCGGCGCGACGGTGCCGTTCGAAGCGCTCCGCGAAGCCAATGCCGAAGCGCTCGCGATCACGGCCCAACGGGTGCGGGACGCCCGTCCAGGACTCGACGTCGTCGAGATCCTCGACACCGGGCCGGCCGCCCCTGCACTCGTCGATGCGTCCGCCGAGGCTGAACTGCTCGTGGTCGGCACGCACGGACGCGGCTCGGTCGGGAGCCTCATCCTGGGCTCGGTGAGCCACGACGTGCTGCTCAACCTGCCCTGCCCGATCGTGGTCATTCCGCGCCGAATCGACGGGACGTCGTCAAGCGGTCAGACGGGACGTCCTCAGTAGTCGAATTCGTCGAACTGGGGAGCATCGAGACCGTCGCCGGTCCAAGCACCCTGGGGCACCGCCATCGGAGCGAGCGCCTTCCTGCGCAGGCCCGCGGTGATGTCGGTATCGACGAGTTCGCGGAAACCTGTCGGGGACGTGACGCTCGTCAACTGGCTCGCCGCGCCGATCAGGAACTGGGCCCTCCCGACCTGACCGCTGTCGCCGATGACGGGAATGTCGACAACTTCGACCTGGCCTCGGGTACTCAGTCTCTCGGCATACTGCATGACAGCATCGGCAAGGTCACTCCCGGTTACGACGGATCCCCCTGCGTGGAATATGCGCTTCATCGTCTTCCCTCACTGGCTCAGTGAACTGTCCATGTGCAGCCAGGGTCCGGGGCGCAACCCCAGTATATGCAGAACCGGTTCAGAGGCGAAGGGTGCGATCGACGACGGCCGCGGATACTTCGGCGAGCGGCCTGTTGTGGCTCCTGGCGTAGTCACGGAGCATCGTGAACGCCTCGCTCATGTCGACGTCGTGCATGAACGCGATGACGCCCTTGGCCTGTTCGATCACGACGCGGCTGTTGAGCGCGTGCTGGAGCTGTGCGCGAGCGATGTCGCTCTCGCGGATCGCGCGTTCCTGCAGGATTCCGATCGTCGCCGTGTCCGCGAGGGCCTGAACGGTGCGCAGGTCCTCGGCGCCAAGGCCGCCGAGACGGTCCCAGAAAAGATTGAGTGAGCCGATGGTCGTCGCCCGCAGGTGCAGGGGAACGGCGTGCATCGAGAGGAATCCCTGTTCGAGTGCACCCGCACGGAAGAGGGGCCATTTCGGGGCGACGACGTCGAGGTCGGGAATGGCGACAGCGGCACCGGTCGTCACGCACTCGACGCAGGGACCGGCGCCCGCTCGCAGCTGGAGGATTTCGACCAGCCGGGTGCGCTCGTTGGTGGAGGCCACGACCTCGAAGTCTCCGTGACCGGCCGAGAGGATGATACCCACCGCGGACGCTCCGAAGAGGAGCGCGCACCGCTCGACGAGAGTCTGCAGGAGGTCGACGACGTCGTAGCCGACGACGAGCGTGTCGGCCAGCGTGACGAACGTCTCGACGAGCTGACCCTCCCGGGATTGTGTGACCATGTTGTAATCCTAAGGTGCGATAACCGTGGAGAAATCAATTTTCCGGGCGACCACATCGTGTGCGACGGACCGCACCGATCGTCCGTTTGAGAAAGCGTAACCACGGAGGAGCAGCAATGCATCCGTGGCGGAGAGATTCAGCTGGGCAAGGATCATCCCCGTGGCCTGGTGGATCACGCGGCGCGAGAATCCCTCGGCTTCCGGTTGCGTCGGGTCGGCAGGGTTCGGTCCGTCGGCATCCAGTCGCTCCGGATCCTGTTCCACGGAGACGTGGTCTCGAAGCGCCCGGCGCAACACGACCCGGGCGACGATATCCGCGAGTTCCGTTGCGTCGGCGACAGCCTCCGGCGGCAACGGGCCGGCAACGGACGAGTAGAGGTCGACGGCGCCGATCTCGAGCGTTCCGATGACGAGAGGGAAGGCGAACAGTCCCCCGACCTCCGCGTCGTCGAGTGCCGCGCGAAACATCGGCCAGGCCGGATTCTGCTCGAGGCGGATGTCCGGCGAGAGGACCGGGCGCCGGGTCGCGAGCGCCCGCCAGCACGGTCCCTCGCCGAGATCGAATTGCAGTTCGTCGATCCGGGCGGCGAACGCGTCGCTCGCGCTGATCGTCTCGGTCCCGAAGGGCGCGCCGAGGGTGGAGATCGCTGCTCCATCGATGGGGAGCACTCTCAGGAACGGGGCGCAGAGCTCCGTGCCGGAGTCGTCCCAGGCTTCGAGTTCCCGGGCGGCAGTATCGAATGCCGCACGGCTAACGGGGGACACGGGCCGGGTCCTGTGCCCCGGGGGCATGCCTGCTCCGGCCGACCGGGACATCCACTCGCAGATCACTCCACAGGAGAGCCACTGGCACACACGACCTTTCGGCTCCCGGAGGAGCGACCGGTTCACACGGGAGTCCCGGCAGGACTCACCGAATTACCCCAAGCCTAACCCGTGAGACCAGATCCCGGTCAACCGGGGAATCACTCTCGGACACCCCGAGGTGCTGACCTACTGGTGGGCCCTACCGGGCTCGAACCGATGACATCCACGGTGTAAACGTGGCGCTCTACCAACTGAGCTAAAGGCCCCTGCGTATCGACTTCCGCCGGGGTTGAACCGACACCACTATACCGGTGGGAGCGGCGATCGGGTCACGCGGGCTGGAGTTCGCCGATCGCGGCACGGTATGCGTCGAGCGAACGCGCCTCGCCGGGAGCCGTGATGAAGCTCGCACGGATGATGCCGTCCGGGTCGATCAGGAAGGTTGCGCGGTTCGAGAAACCCTTCTCCTCGAGGAAGACGCCGTATTCCTTGGCGACGGCTCCATGCGGCCAGAAGTCGGCGAGGAGGTTGAATCCGTAGTTCTCCTGCTCTCCCCAGGCGCGCAGCGCGTGCCGGGAATCCACCGAAATACCCAGGAGTTCAACACCACTGTTCTCGAACAGGCTCAGGTTGTCGCGCAGGGTGCACAACTCGCCACTGCAGATTCCCGAGAACGCGAGAGGGAAGAAGACCAATGCCACCGACTTGTCACCGCGATACTGGCTGAGCTGGATGTGCTCGCCGTACTGGTTGACCAATTCGAAGTCGGGTGCCTGGGTGTCATTCTCCAGAGCCATAGTGCGTCCTTTCCTGCGTCAGCCACCAGTGGCAAGCGCCGGAACAGCCTAGCCCCGGGGATGGGGGAAACCTAGACAATTCTTTCGCTGACAGCGTTCGTCGCGTACCGGCCGCGCGTGCGCGGCACACAGCTGGAATCTGTAGGCTGGCGTGGTGCCAGCGGTCCACAGGGACCGCTTTGCGGCACGCCTAACCAGGCACGGTCGCGTATCACACGACCTGCCCGATAGAGAGAGGTCGACTGTGACTGTCAACGACCAGGACCCATACTCGGTGAACAGCACGGATGCGGATCCGGAAGAGACGAAAGAGTGGTCCGAATCTCTGGACGCACTCGTGGCCGCCCAGGGACACGAACGCGGCCGCGAGATCATGCTGAGCCTGCTCAAACGATCCAAGGAACTGCACCTGGGCGTCCCCATGGTGCCCACCACCGACTACATCAACACGATCGCGGCCGGCAACGAGCCGGACTTCCCCGGCGATGAAGACATCGAGCGCCGCTACCGCGCCTGGATCCGCTGGAACGCAGCCGTGCTCGTGCACCGCGCACAGCGACCCGGGATCTCCGTCGGCGGACACATCTCGACATACGCCTCATCCGCCGCCCTCTATGAGGTCGGCTTCAACCACTTCTTCCGCGGCCAGGACCACCCGGGTGGCGGAGACCAGATCTTCATCCAGGGCCACGCCTCCCCCGGCACCTACGCCCGGGCATTCCTCGAGGGCCGCCTGACCGCGAACCAGCTCGACGGCTTCCGCCAGGAGAAGTCGCACGCGCCGCAGGGACTGTCGTCCTACCCGCACCCGCGCCTGATGCCGGAGTTCTGGCAGTTCCCGACGGTGTCGATGGGCCTCGGTCCGATCAACGCCATCTACCAGGCGCAGACCAACCGGTACCTCACCAACCGCGGAATCAAGGACGCCAGCGACCAGCAGGTCTGGGCGTTCCTCGGCGACGGTGAGATGGACGAGGTCGAAAGCCGCGGCCAACTCCAGGTCGCCGCGAACGAGGGTCTCGACAACCTCAACTTCATCATCAACTGCAACCTGCAGCGCCTCGATGGACCCGTCCGCGGAAACGGAAAGATCATCCAGGAGC
Source organism: Cryobacterium sp. 10I1 (assembly GCF_035019805.1). Lineage (NCBI taxonomy): Bacteria > Bacillati > Actinomycetota > Actinomycetes > Micrococcales > Microbacteriaceae > Cryobacterium > Cryobacterium sp. 10I1. The sequence goes on along the minus strand of NZ_JASJVF010000065.1, from coordinate 10,161 downwards.
TCGAGAGCTTCTTCCGCGGTGCCGGCTGGAACGTCATCAAAGTCGTCTGGGGCCGCGAGTGGGACGACCTCCTGTCCCGCGACGTCGACGGCGCCCTGCTCAACCTGATGAACGTCACCCCCGACGGCGACTACCAGACGTACAAGGCCGAGAGCGGCGCATACGTTCGCGAGAACTTCTTCGGCCGCGACCCGCGCGCCCTGAAGCTCGTCGAAGGCTACACCGACGACGAGATCTGGAACCTCAAGCGTGGCGGCCACGACTACCGCAAGGTCTACGCGGCGTTCAAGGCCGCGTCGGAGCACAAGGGCCAGCCGACCGTCATCCTCGCGAAGACCGTCAAGGGCTACGCCCTCGGCCCGAGCTTCGAGGGCCGCAACGCGACCCACCAGATGAAGAAGTTCACCCTCGAGAACCTGAAGACCTTCCGTGACAGCACCCACATGCCGATCACGGATGCCCAGCTCGAGGAGAACCCCTACCTCCCGCCGTACTACCGTCCGGACGAGAACGACGAGGCGATCCAGTACCTGCACGAACGCCGCCGCGCCCTCGGCGGCTACGTGCCGGAACGCCGGAGCAAGTACACCCAGGTCAACCTCCCGCAGGACTCGACGTACGCGCCGACCCTGAAAGGCTCCGGCACGCAGGAGATCGCCACGACGATGGCGTTCGTCCGTCTGCTCAAGGAGCTCCTGCGCGCCAAGGACTTCGGAAACCGCATCGTCCCGATCATCCCCGACGAGGCCCGCACCTTCGGAATCGACGCGTTCTTCCCGAACGCCAAGATCTACAACCCGAACGGCCAGCAGTACACGTCCGTCGACCACGCCCAGCTGCTCGCGTACAAGGAGAGCCCGCAGGGCCAGATCCTGCACGTCGGCATCAACGAGGCCGGCGCGATGGCCGCGTTCACGAACGTCGGGACCACCTACGCCACCCAGGGTGAGCCGCTCATCCCGATCTACGTGTTCTACTCGATGTTCGGATTCCAGCGCACCGGCGACGCCATGTGGGCCGCCGGCGACCAGATGGCCCGCGGCTTCATGATCGGAGCCACCGCGGGTCGCACGACCCTGACCGGTGAGGGACTGCAGCACGCCGACGGCCACTCGCCGCTCCTCGCATCCACCAACCCTGCCGTCGTGTCCTACGACCCGGCGTACGGGTACGAGATCGCGCACATCGTGCGTTCCGGTCTCGAGCGGATGTACGGCGGCCTGCACGACGACCCGAACGTCATGTACTACATCACCGTGTACAACGAGCCGGCCGTGCAGCCGGCCGAGCCCGACGAGGTCGACGTCGACGGCATCGTGCACGGCATCCACCGGATCAACCACTCGCAGGTCACCGGACCGAAGGCGCAGCTCCTGGCCTCCGGTGTCGCCGTGCCGTGGGCGCTCGAGGCGCAGGCCCTGCTCGCCTCCGACTGGGGAGTCTCGGCCGATGTCTGGTCCGTCACGTCCTGGGCCGAACTGCGCCGCGACGGCATGCGGGCGGAGGAGCACAACTTCCTCAACCCCGACCAGGGCCCGCAGGTGCCGTACGTCACGAAGAAGCTCGCCGGAGCCGCCGGCCCGTTCATCGCGGTCAGCGACTTCATGCACGCCGTGCCCGACCAGATCCGCCAGTTCATCCCCGGCGATTTCGCCACCCTCGGCGCGGACGGCTTCGGCTTCTCGGACACCCGCCCTGCCGCCCGTCGGTTCTTCAAGATCGACGGACCGTCCATGGTCGTCCGCACCCTCGAGATGCTCGCCCGTCGCGGCGAGATCGACAGGGCGGTCGTCGGCCAGGCCATCGAGAAGTACCAGCTGCACGACGTGACCGCGGGCACAACGGGCTCCGCCGGGGGCGAGAGCTAACCCGACTGTGGCCCCGGCACCGAAGACGAAGGAGCAGACGCTCGCCTGGTTGCGCACCATCTCAGGGGAGCTGTCCACGGCGACCCTGAAACGACTCGAGGACACGCTGCCCTGGTACGGCGATATGCCGCCAGGACGGCGGTCCTCGGTCGGGCTGGTGGCCCAGGCGGGCATCACGTCCTTCATCGCGTGGTTCGACGACCCGAAATCCACTCCGTGGATCGCGGCCGACGTCTTCGGTGCCGCGCCGCGGGAGCTGTTGCGCTCGGTGAGCCTGCAGCAGACCCTCCAGCTCATCCGGGTCTCCGTCGAGGTCGTCGAGGAACGCGTCAAGGACGGCGGCGAGATCCTCCGCGAGGCGATCCTGCTCTACTCCCGCGAGATCGCCTTCGGAGCTGCGGATGTCTACGCGCGCGCCGCCGAGGCACGCGGGCTCTGGGACGTGCGGCTCGAGGCCCTCGTGGTCGACTCGATCCTCAGCGGCGAGTACGACGACGAACTGCCGAGCCGGATCGCCGCACTCGGCTGGCACGGCCACGGCGAGGTCTGCGTGCTCGTCGGCACCACCCCGAAGATGCTCGATGTCGACCAGCTGCGCCGCTCCGCGCGGCACATGGCCGCCGACGTGCTGATCGGGGTGCAGGGAAACCGGCTTGTTCTCGTGATCGGTCGCGCGCACCCCGCCTCAGCGGACTCCGAGGACACCGTCGGGACGGCATCCGCCCTGACGTTCATGGAGATCGCGGTGCAACTGGAACCGAGCTTCGGTGCCGGGCACCTCGTGCTCGGACACGAAGTGCCCAACCTCGTCGACGCCTCCAAGAGCGCGAAGGCGGCCCTGGCCGGTTTCGCCGTAGCCAGGTCGTGGCGGAACGCGCCGCGCCCTGTCCAGGCGGACGACCTGCTCCCGGAGCGTGCGCTCGCAGGCGACCCGCTCGCCCGCGCCACCCTCATCCACCGCATCTACCGGCCGCTCCAGGCGCACTCGACCGAACTGCTCACGACGCTGTGGTGCTACCTCGACAACGGCCGCTCGCTTGAAGCGACGGCCAGGGAACTCTTTGTTCACCCCAACACCGTGCGCTACCGCCTGAAGCGCGTCTCCGAGGTCATCGGCTACGACGCGACGGGCGCCCGTGAGGCGCTCATCCTGCAGTCCGCGCTCATCCTCGGCTCGATCAGCGACCACGACGGCTCCACCCGCCGACGCTGACACCCCTCGTTTGACCTGTTTCTGCGGGAAGACACAAACGTTTTCCGGATACTTGGTCGATCATCGACACTCCGCGGCGAATTGAGCTTGGGAGACTAGGGGAATGATTGTTGTCGTCTGTCCCGGACAGGGCTCGCAAACCCCTGGTTTCCTCGTTCCCTGGCTTGAAGACCCCGCCTTCGCCGCCGGACTCGACGCGATGTCCGCCGCGAGCGGACTCGACCTTGTCACCCATGGCACGGTCAGTGACGCCGACACCATCCGTGACACGGCCGTCGCCCAGCCACTGATCGTTGCGTCCGGAATCCTCACCATGCGGGCGCTCTTCGCCGGCGGTCGCCGCGACCGCATCGCGGGGATCGCGGGGCACTCAGTCGGCGAGATCACCGCCGCAGCCGGGGCCGGCATCCTGAACGACGCCGATGCCCTCGGGTTCGTGCGCGAACGCGGCGCGGCGATGGCAGAGGCCGCAGCCCTCGAACCGTCCGGGATGAGCGCCGTGCTCGGCGGCGACGAAGCCGAACTTCTCACGCTCCTCACCGAACTCGGCCTCGAACCGGCCAACTTCAACGGCGGCGGCCAGGTCGTCGTAGCCGGTGCGATCGACGCACTCGCCCGTCTCTCCGCCGCTCCGCCTGCCCGTTCGCGTGTCATCCCCCTTCAGGTCGCCGGTGCATTCCACACCCGGTATATGCAGCCTGCCGTCGCCTCGCTCGCCGCGGTCGCCGCGCGTCTCACCCCCTCGAACCCGACCCTGCCGATCTGGACGAACCGGGACGGCAGCCAGGTCGCCGACGGCGCGCGGTTCGTCGGATATCTCGTCGACCAGGTCTCCTCGCCGGTACGGTGGGACATGTGCATGCAGTCTTTCGAGGCCGCTGGCGTCACCGGAATCATCGAGATCGCGCCAGCCGGCGCCCTCGTCGGCCTTGCGAAGCGTGCACTCAAAGGCGTACCCAGCGTCGCGATCAAGACCCCGGACGATTTGCCCGCCGCGTTTGCACTGATCGACCAGCAGTAAGCCCGACGGAAAGAGACCATGACCAAGCCCACACTCCAGCAGTCGCACGGCCCCGCGTTCACGCGCATCCTGTCGGTCGGTGCCGCCCGCGGTGACCTGACCGTTCCCAACGACGACCTGGTCGGTCCGATCGACTCGTCCGACGAGTGGATCCAGCAGCGTACCGGCATCATCAGCCGCGTCAGGGCCAGCAAGGACGTCCAGGCCGTCGACCTCGCCGTCGTTGCCGCCACCGAGGCCATCGAGAAGTCCGGCATCGACCCGACCCTGATCGACGCCGTCATCGTCGCCACCATCAGCAACGGCCGCCAGACCCCGTCGATGGCCGCCGTCCTCGCCGACAAGGTCGGCGCCAACCCGGCCGCTGCCTACGACATCAACGCCGCCTGTGCCGGTTACGCATATGCCGTGGCCCAGGCCGACGCCCTCATCCGCACCGGTGTCGCTCACTACGCGCTCGTCGTCGGGGCCGAAAAGCTCTCCGACCTCGTTGACCCGACCGACCGCAGCATCTCGTTCCTCCTCGGCGACGGCGCAGGCGCCGTCGTGATCGGTCCGAGCGACTACCCCGGTATCTCGAGCACCGTCTGGGGGTCCGACGGTTCCAAGGCCGGCGCGATCCAGATGAATCACACCCTGCAGGAATACCACCGCGGTGAATCCGAGTGGCCCACGCTCCGCCAGGAGGGCCAGACAGTCTTCCGCTGGGCGGTCTGGGACATGGCCAAGGTCGCCAAGCAGGCCCTCGAGGCCGCCGGCGTGACCAGTGCCGACCTCGCGGCCTTCATCCCGCACCAGGCCAACATGCGCATCATCGACGAGTTCGCGAAGCTGCTCAAGCTCCCCGAGTCCGTCGTCATCGCGCGCGATATCGCCACAACGGGGAACACCTCGTCGGCGTCGATCCCGATCGCCACGCACACCCTGCTTGCCGAACACCCTGAGCTCAGTGGCGGTCTCGCCCTGCAGATCGGCTTCGGAGCCGGACTGGTGTTCGGCGCGCAGGTCGTCGTGCTCCCGTAGTTTTCCCGTACCGCCTCTAAACTGAATCTCGGTCATACGAGACACCCCAAGGAGAAAAAAATGGCATTGTCCACCGAAGAAGTACTGTCCGGCCTCGCTGAGCTCATCAATGATGAGACCGGCATTGCGGCTGACACGGTTGAGATGGGTAAGTCGTTCACCGACGACCTCGACATCGATTCCATCTCGATGATGACCATTGTCGTCAACGCAGAAGAGAAGTTCGACGTGAAGATCCCCGACGAAGAGGTCAAGAACCTTAAGACCGTCGGCGACGCCGTCGACTTCATCGTCAAGGCCCAGGACTAAAACTAACGAGCCCAGGCCGGCCGGCATCGCCGACCGGCCTGGTCTGTGGGCTCCGCCCGCCGTTTTGATGTACCACGGAGAGTTGCATATGACCAAGAAGATCGTTATCACCGGAATCGGTGCGACCTCCCCTCTCGGAGGCACTGCCGCCGAGACCTGGGCTGCGCTGTTGAACGGCGAGTCCGGCGCCACCACCCTCGAGCAGGAATGGGTCGCACGCACCCAGCTGCCGATCACCTTCGCCGCGCAGGCGCGGGTCCCCGCCAGCGAGGTCCTCGCCAGGCACGAGATCAAGCGTCTCGACCCCTCGAGCCAGTTCGCGCTGATCGCCGGCCGCGAGGCCTGGGCGGATGCCGGATCTCCCGAGGTCGAAGCCGACCGGCTCGCCGTCGACTGGGCCACCGGCATCGGCGGCGTGTGGACCCTCCTCGACGCCTGGGACACCCTGCGCGAACGCGGCCCACGCCGCGTGCTGCCGATGACCGTCCCGATGCTGATGCCGAACGGTCCCGCCGCGGCAATCGGCATGGACCTGCACGCCCGCGCCGGTATCACGACCGTCGTCTCCGCCTGCGCGTCGAGCACCGAGTCCCTCGTCAACGCCTATGACCGGCTGCAGGCCGGCCGCGCGGACGTCGTCATCGCCGGTGGCTCGGAAGCCGCGATCCACCCACTGCCGATCGCGTCGTTCGCGGCGATGCAGGCGTTGTCCAAGCGGAACGACGACCCGGCCCATGCCTCACGCCCGTACGACGTGTCACGCGACGGCTTCGTGCTCGGCGAGGGTGCAGCAGCACTCGTCGTCGAAACCGAAGAACACGCCAAGGCCCGCGGTGCGCACATCTACGCCGAACTGCTCGGCGGTGCCGTCACGAGTGACGCGTACCACATCACGGCTCCCGACCCCGAGGGATCGGCGGCCGCCCGGGCTATGGTCACCGCCATCCGCAACGCGGGTGCCGATCTCAGTGATGTCGCCCACATCAATGCGCATGCGACAAGCACGCCAGTCGGGGACATCGCTGAGTACAACGCACTCCGTCGCGTGTTCGGCGACCTGCTCGAGGGCATCCCCGTTTCCGCGACGAAGGCATCCACCGGGCACCTGCTCGGTGGTGCAGGTGCGATCGAGGCGTTCTTCACCGTGATGGCGCTCTCGACGCGGACCGCCCCGCCGACGATCAACCTCGTCGAGCAGGACCCGGCCATTCCGCTCGACGTCGTGACCTCACCGCGCACCCTGCCCGGCGGCAACCTGCTCGCGATCAGCAACTCGTTCGGATTCGGCGGCCACAACGCCGTCGTGGCCTTCCGCTCGGTCTAGTCGACAAGCTCGGTCCCTTCGGACGTCTATCAGCAACAGGCTCGACCCCCCGGGGTCGGGCCTGTTCTCGTTTCCGCCTTTTCTCGTTTCCGCCAGGTGTCTCTTTCCCCGGCCTTGTGCGAATCAGGACTGTCAGCCGACCTTGTGCAGCCAGACCACGGAATTGAAGTCGCTCGCGTGCCTGAAGGGTTCGAGTTCGTCGTCCCAGGCCTGCCCGAGGGCGAGGCGCAGTTCGCGATGCAGTTCGACGGCGTTCGCGCCGGCGGATTCCATGGCGTAGCGAATCCGGTCTTCCGGGATCACGATGTTCCCGACGGTGTCGGTCTGTGCGAAGAAAATGCCGAGCTCCGGCGTGTGCAGCCACCGCCCGCCATCGACGCCGAACCCGGCGTCCTCGGTCACTTCGAAGCGCAAGTGGTCCCATCCGAGCAGCGCGGATGCGAGGCACGCGCCGGTCCCTGGTGCGCCCTCCCAGTGGTATTCGGCGCGCTGGGAACCCGTGAGCACCGGCTGATCGGACCAGTCGAAGTTGACGGCCTCGCCGAGGGCGCGACCGACCGCCCACTCCACATGCGGGCTGAGTGCCCGTGGCGACGAATGCACCAAAAGCACCCCTCGCGCAGTTGGTGGCCGGCGCGCAGGTATTGCTGTCATCGATTTTCTCCGTTCTGTGAGATGCGTCTTCCCCAACGACCTCAGAACTGCGGATTCAATACGATGCAAGCGAGTGTGAACTTGTCGCTACGACGGAATTGCTGCCGTCTCCTTGGATTATGCCTCAGCCGCCTGTGGGTATTCAAGGAAGATCGGGTTATTTGATCCCACCAGTTCAACCGGTTCCCGCGCGTTTTCCCGTGGACCGGTTCGCTATACTCGGTATAGCTATCTCTCGCTTCGGAGGCCCGGTGTCGGTACGCAGTTGTCTGCTTGTGATCCTGTCGATCGGTCCGGCATACGGATTCCAGCTTCACGCTGAACTCAGTTCCCGTACGGCCGGTCGCCGGAACGTGAACGCCGGCCAGGTCTACGGCACTCTCGAGCGACTCGTGAAACAGGGAGTCGTGGAATCGGCAGGGACCACTGACGACGGACTCCCCCTGTACCGGGCGACCTCGTCCGGATTGAGCGAAGCATCTGCCTGGCTGACCGCGACGGAGAGCGCCGTCGGCGAGGAGTGGAACGACCTCGTCGACCGGGTGCTGCTCGCGTCGTCACTCCCTGATACGGACGTTCTCGGCATCATCGCCCGCTATCGCACGCACTGGGAGTCCGACCTTGCGGACTCCGGTCCCGGCGCAGGAAGCGACAACACCGTCGCCGGGGCGCACGGCGGGGAGCTCCGGCCGGGCGCCGGGCAGGACCTGCTCGGCGCGGGGGCGCGGCATGCCCTCGCGACCGCGGCACTGGCCTGGCTCGAGAGCACGGAGCGCACGCTGGCCGCCGCCCCAGGCGAGTTCGGGCACGGTCTCAATCTTCAGAAGCCACGGCGCGGCCGGCGGCCGGCGGTGGCGGCATAGCTCGATCACGGCGTCCAGTCCGGAAGAAGTATGAGACGCAGCCCGTGGACGATGCAGCCCGTGGACGACTTCGCCGAAAGTCGAGACGATCGGTTCAGTCGTGCAGCGGCGTGCCGTCCGCGGTCAGGACCATGCGCTCGCCGGCCTCGATCGGGATGGTGAGTCGGTTCTGGGCAGGTGCGATCGGGCAGTTGAAGTTGTAGCTGAAGGCGCACGGCGGCAGGTAGGCCCGGTTGAAGTCGAGGCGAATCGTTCCGTCGCCCTCCGGTGAGACGCGCAGGAATCGGCCGACGCTGTAGGTGCTGACCCCGTTGGTCGCGTCGGCGAACACGAGGAGCAGGCTCGGCCCGTCCTCGAAGGCAACGAGGTTGTAGTCGATGCCATCCCTGGTGAAGGTGATCTCGCCGGGCAGGGCGCGCTGGCGGGTCCGTCCCTCATCCTGCAGGTGTGCGATGCTGACCTCACCCCGCCCGGGGATCGGCGTGAACGTCGCCTCGACCACCCAGTCCGGATCGTAGGGGAATGCATCGATCCGGCCGAAATCGCGGATTCCCTCGGAGGCGGCGTCCCAGACCCGGAGGGCATACCCGCCGTCTTCGCCGGCGATCACCGTTCCCGTGAGCGTGTCGCTGAAGCGGATGCTCGAGGGCTGCATCGCGTCGAGTCCGGCCACGAGCACCGATCCATCGACCACGTCACCGTCGACGGTGATCCCCTCGCTCGCTGCCGCTGTCAGCGCGAGCCCGGACACCCCAGCGGGGAGCGGCGCCCATAACCCGGGGACGCCCCAGACCGGCTGGCCGACCGCGGGGTCACCGGTGATCCACTGGGTGTTCACGAGGGCGAGGTTGCCGCGCGGGCCGACGACCGCGCGGGAGCGTGCGTCCCGGAATTCGGCGAGCCGTGCGAGTGCGGCGTCCGTCCGGTCCTGGTCTGTGCTGCCCTGGGCGTCGTTGCCTTGGAATGCGCCGCCCTGGTCTGCGCTGCCCTGCTCTACCTGCTGTGTCATGCCTGCGCCATCCCGTCGTGTGAGTGTCTTCAGTGCAACGGGCACGGGCCCGGGTTTATTGCCGCGGCGGGCGCTATTTCGCGTCGCCGTAGTTGTCGACGGTGGCGACGGTCAGCAGGAAGTCGACAGGGAAGGTGCCGAACAGGTGCCTCCCCGCCGTGGCCGCGGCATCTTCGATAATGGTCGCGACCCTGGCCGCCAGATGCTCCGGGGTATGCACGATGACCTCGTCGTGGAGGAAGAACACCAGGTGCGGGATATCGGCGAACACGACACCGCCCCGACCGGAACGGGACCCGGAAGAAGACCCGGAAGGAGCCCGGGAAGGAGACCGGGGCTCCAACCCGGATCCGGCATCTGCGCCGACGTCCGACGCCAGTTTCCGGAGTTCCCGCCGGATTTCCGCCATCCAGCACAACGCCCACTCGGCCGCACTCCCCTGCACCACGAAGTTGCGCGTGAAACGACCCCAGTCCCTGGCCTGGGTGCGCGCCCTCCGCTCATCGGCATCGCCGGCTCCCTCCGACGAAGCCAGAGACTGCGCGGCATACCACTCTTCTCCGGGAGGCGGCGAGGACCGGCCCAGCCTGGTCGTGACCTGGTCGCCGCGCTCGCCTGCGCGCGCGGCTGTCTCGGTCAACGCGAGTGCCCGCGGATACGCCCGCGCGAGCCGGGGCAGCAACCGCCCGCTCTCCCCCGTCGTCGCACCGTACATCGCGCCGAGCATGGCCACCTTGGCGTGGGCGCGGGTCTCGACGACGCCGCTCGCGACGATGCCGGCGTAGAGGTCCGTGCCACGGCCGGCATCCGCCGCCGCCTCGCGCTCACCTGGGGCGTGCAGACGTACCTCGTGGACCGGGTCACGCACACCGACTCC
>NZ_JASJVF010000064.1:0-14659 GCF_035019805.1 Cryobacterium sp. 10I1 | reverse complement strand
CGGCGGGCGGGAAGCGCAGCTGCCTGCGGTCAGCGAGTTCTGCCGCTGCGAAGGCACCGGGCTGCCACGCGTTGAGCGCCGTCGCGAGTGCCCCTCCGACGCCGGCGAGCATGACGGACGCGCCGGGGGCGGCGAGGGCTGCTGCGTTGCTCCACCAGCGCAGGCAGTCCTCTGCGACGCCGAGGGACTCGCGGGCGAGCATCTTCTCACCGTCGAGCAGGAGGATCGCCCGGTAGCCGCCTTCGGGGATCGGCTCGGCACCGCGCGTCGCGACGACGAGGGCAGGGGCGGCCCCGATCTGCTGCAGCGGATGCTCCCCGTCGGCGACGAGGACCAGCGCGCCGGGAAAGGCGCGGCCCAGTTCCTCGGCGGTGCGCCCGGTTCCGAGGGACACCACCCGCAGGGACCTGCCCTCACAGTGCAGGCAGCTCCAGCCTGCCGCAAGCTTGCCGCACCAACGGCAGGACGGCACGGCGTTCGCGCTCGCGAGGGCGAGCGGTCCCTGGCAGTGCGTGCAGCGGGCCGATTTCTTGCAGGTCTGGCAGGCGAGGGTCGGCGCGTACCCGGGGCTCGCGACCTGGACGAGGACGGGTCCGTCAGCGAGGGCGGCCCTGGCCACCTGCCAGGCGGCGGAGGGGATCCGGTTGGTCCGCTCCTGGCGGTCGGGACTGAGCTGGAATTCAGTAGGGATCACCCGGGGATGCCGAGGGCTCAGGGGGTGCGCCTCGCCGAGAAAGCCCAGTTCGAGGAGCCGCTGCACGGGCACGCTGCGGGTGTGCCCGAAGAACATCAGTGCGCACCCGCTCAGGGCCTGGCGGACCAGTGCTGCGTCGCGGGCATGGACGTAGGGGCTGAGCGGTTCGGAGTGCAGGGGGTCCCCGTCGTCCCAGAGCAGGATCGCCCCGAGGTTGTGCGCCGGCGCGTAGACCGCAGACCGGTTGCCGAGGATGATCCGCGGGGTGGGTTCCAGGCAGGCGAGGAAGGCGCGGTAGCGCTCGGGGTTGGGCTGGCGGGCATCGACCCTGCTCACGGTTCCCGCGGGCGCGCAGGCATCGAGGGCGGCCTGGAGCTGGTCCTGGTCGCGGTAGTCGGGAACGCAGAGGATGGCGCTTCGCCCGCTCCGAACGGTTGCCGTGGCGAGTTCGGCCATCGTGGTGGCCCAGTGGCCGACGGTGCGCCCGTCCGGCAGGGCGACGAGGGCGGGTACGGCGGCCACGCTGAGGCGCCTCTGCTCGGCCAGGGCCGCGTCGAGCAGACCGGCCGGGTAGTCAGCGAAACCGGCGGATGCCGCGGGTTCGGCTTCCGGAGCAGGTTCGGCTTCGTCCTGCGCGGCTTCGTCCTGCGCGGCGAGCCAGGCCTTCTCGACCCGCACAGCGCGAGGGGGGATCGCGAGCCGGAGCACGTCGCTCGCGTTGCCGGCCGCGCGGTCGGCGACGCGACGTGCGAGCCGCCAGACCTCCGCCGTGAGCACAGGGGCAGCGGACACGATGGCCTCGACCGGGCTCAGGGCGCCATGGAAGTCGGCGGCGGCGTCCTTCGGGGGCTCGATGCCGGACACCGGTGCGTTCAGGGTCGCGAGGACGGCTCCCCCGGCATCGAGGACCTCGATCAGGTAGCCGTCGGCGACGCGTCCCGCCGAGCGCAGGGGCACCCGGACCCGCACTCCCGGCCGCGCGGCCGCGGCGAGGTCGTCCGGGATGCCGTAATCGAAGAGATGGTCGAGCTGGGGCAGTGTCGACTCGATCAGGACGCGTGCCACGAGGCCCGTGCGTCCCATGATCAGATCCCGGAGGCGCTTCTCAGCTCGTCGACGCGGTCCAGCCTCTCCCAGGTGAACTCGGGGAGCTCGCGACCGAAATGACCGTATGTCGCCGTCTTCTGGTAGATCGGGCGGAGCAGGTCGAGGTGGTGGATGATCGCGGCCGGTCGCAGGTCGAAGACCTCGCGGATCGCCGCGGTGATCTCCTTGTCCGGCAGTGCCCCTGTTCCGAAGGTCTCGACGTAGAGCCCGACGGGCGCTGCTTTGCCGATCGCGTATGCGACCTGGATCTCGAGCCGTTCGGCCAGCCCGGCTGCCACGGCGTTCTTGGCGACCCAGCGCATCGCGTACGCGGCGGAGCGGTCGACCTTGGACGGGTCCTTGCCGCTGAAGGCGCCACCGCCGTGACGGCTGGATCCGCCGTAGGTGTCGATGATGATCTTGCGGCCGGTGAGTCCGGCGTCGCCCTGGGGGCCACCGATCTCGAAGCGGCCCGTCGGGTTGATCAGCATGGTCAGGCTCGAGGAATCGAGTTCGACGCGGGACAGCACCGGGCGGATCACGAGCTCTTCGACCTCGGCGCGGAGACGCTCCGTCGTGACGGACGGGGCGTGCTGGGTCGACAGGACGACGGTCTCGACGGTGCGCGGGATGATGCCGTCGTAGCCGATCGTGACCTGGGTCTTGCCGTCGGGGCGGAGGTAGTCGAGTTCGCCGGACTTGCGGACTTCGGCGAGGCGTTCGGCGAGGCGGTGCGCGATCCAGATCGGGATCGGCATGAGCTCGGGGGTCTCCCGGGTGGCGTAGCCGAACATGATGCCCTGGTCGCCGGCGCCCTGGCGGTCGTAGTCTTCGGCGCTCGCCTGTTCGCGGTGCTCGAAGGCGTCGTCGACGCCCTGGGCGATGTCGGGAGACTGGCCGCCGATGGAGATCTCAACGCCGCAGGAGCGGCCGTCGAACCAGACGTCGGAGGAGTCGTAGCCGATGTCGGTGATGCACTTGCGCACGATCGACGGGATCTCGACGTACGCTTCCGTCGAGACTTCGCCGGCGACGTGGACGAGGCCGGTCGTGACCAGGGTCTCGACGGCGACGCGGCTGTTCGGGTCCTCGGTGAGGAGGGCGTCGAGGATGCTGTCGGAGATCTGGTCGCAGATCTTGTCCGGGTGACCTTCGGTGACGGATTCGGAAGTGAAGAGGCGAAGATCGCTCATCTGGCCTGTCTCTGTGTCGTTGGTAGAAAAGTATGGATGGAGGGGATCAGCCGAGTCCGGCGACCACAACGTCAAGGATGCGTCCGGCCACCGACATTTTTGTCCCCGCGGCCTCCGCCACTATAACTCCGGCAGAATCGAGGATCCGAACCTCGTTACGTTCCGCGGCGAACCCTTCGGTCCAGCCGACCCTGTTGAGAACAAGGAAGTCGCAGCCCTTGCGCGCGAGCTTCTCGCGGCCGAGGGAGAGGAACCGGTCGGGGTCCGCCTCCGTCTCTGCCGCGAATCCGATCACGAGCTGACCGGTGGTCTTCGCCGCGGCGAGTCCCGCGAGGATGTCCGGGTTCCTGACGAGTTCGAGGCTGAGGGTGTCCCCCTCGTCGTCTTTCTTGATCTTGTCTCCGCGGACCGTGGCCGGGCGGTAGTCCGCGACCGCTGCGGCCATGATGACGGCGTCCGCGCCCGCAGCCGCGTCGGTCACGGCGGACTGGAGTTCGAGTGCGGTGCCGACGAGGCGGGTCTCGATGCCCGCAGGCACCGGGATCTCGAGGTTCGCCGCGATGAGCACGACCGACGCTCCCCGCGCGGTGGCGGCTTCGGCGAGGCGGACGCCCTGCTTGCCACTCGATCGATTGCCGAGGAAGCGGACGGGGTCGAGGGGTTCCCTGGTGCCGCCGGCTGTGATGACGATGCGCCTGCCGGAGAGGTCTCTGGCCGGGGTTCCCGGGTGCAGGGCGGCGAGGGCCGCAGCGACGATGACGTCGGGTTCCTCCATCCGGCCGGCACCGGAATCCGATCCGGTCAGGCGTCCCACGCCGGGGCCGACGACGATGACGCCGCGGTTCCGGAGGGTCTGCACGTTGTGCACGGTCGCCGGGTTGTTCCACATCTCGGTGTGCATCGCCGGGGCGATCACGAGTGGCGCGGTGCTCGCGAGGATCGTGTTGCCGAGCAGGTCGTCGGCGAGGCCGGCCGCGAGCTTGGCGATCGTGTTCGCCGTCGCAGGGGCCACCACGATCAGGTCCGCCGACTGCCCGATCGCGACGTGGCGGACTTCGGCGACGCCCTCGTAGAGGTCGGTGTGCACCGGGTTCCGGGAGATCGCCTCGAGTGTCGGCCTGCCGACGAAGCGCAGCGCCGCTGGCGTCGCGACCACGTGGACGGAGTCTCCGAGCAGCACAAAAGCGCGCACGATGTTGACCGCTTTGTACGCGGCGATGCCGCCGGTGATTCCGACGACGATCGTGCGTCCTTGCGACATCCTGCGCGCTTCTGGTGTGCTTCTGGTCTGCTTCGTGTTACTCGACGATCGGTCGGGAAACGAGCTTGTCTTCGTTGATTTCGCGGAGGGCGACGGAGAGCGGCTTGTCGTCGACAGTCGAGTCGACGAGCGGTCCGACGTTGTCGAAGAGGCTGCCTTCGTGCAGGTCAGCGTAGTAGTCGTTGATCTGACGAGCACGCTTGGACGCGAAGATCACGAGCGCGTACTTGGAGTCGACCTTGGTGAGCAGGTCGTCGATGGGCGGGTCAATGATACCGGTGGGCTTGTTGGCCAAGGTGGCACTCCTTCAGAGCGTTTGCGGCGAGTAGACGGATAAGTCGGAGTGCGTTAAAGCAGCGAGGGTGCTTTACGCAGATTCATCAAGTCTACGACTTCCCGGGCCGCCACATTGACCTCCTGGTTGACTACACGGAAATCGAACTCGTCCTGGGCCGCCAGCTCGAGCTTCGCGGTCTCCAGGCGGCGTGCCTGTTCCGCGGGGCTTTCGGTGCCGCGGCCGATGAGGCGGCGCACCAGTTCATCCCAGCTCGGCGGAAGCAGGAAGACCATTCGCGCTTCGGACATGGCCGCGCGCACGGAGCGTGCGCCCTGAAGGTCGATTTCGAGGAGGACGCTGTGTCCGCTCGCGAGTGCCTGTTCCACGGGCTCGCGAGGGGTCCCGTAGCGGAAGGCATTGTGGACGACGGCCCACTCGAGCAGCTCCCCCGACGCGACCATACGGTCGAATTCGGCGTCGGAGACGAAGAAGTAGCTCTTTCCTTCGACTTCGCCCGGCCGCGGGGCACGGGTCGTCGCCGACACGGAAAGATGCACATCGGGGTAGTTCTCGCGGATATAGCCGGCGACGGCACCCTTACCGACCGCCGTCGGCCCGGCGAGCACGACGAGGTGTGCGTCGGTGGATCCACGACGGGACACGGTCCGGTTCGCGAGGAATTCGCGCAGGCGGTCGCGCTGGTGCTTGCCGAGGCCGCCGAGCCGTTTGGACGGCGAGATCTCGAGCTGGGTCATGATCCGGCGCATCTTCGTGACACCGATGGCCGGGATGCTGACGAGGAACTCCGTCGCGCGCAGGCGTCCTTCGACGCCGTCCGGATGCTCAATGGCGGCAGATAGCACGGCAAGCGGCGTGCGCTTCCCTGCTGCGATCTCGGCCTTGACCGCTGCGCGCGCTCGGCGCGCTGCCACGGCTGCGCGCGATGCGGCAACCCGATCGACGTCTGGTGGGGTAGGGCGATTCTCAGCCACGGGCCGCTCCTGCTTCAAGTACTCGGCGTGCGATCGCCTGTCCGATTCGTTCCGGGCCTGCTGACAACACGCTACGAGATTCACTCACTATTACGGAATGAGCGTACCCCCCAAAGAGGTTTCCCAGATCAGCGACATGCGCACCCTGGTGACCAAATCCGGGAGCGAGGATCGGGGTGGCTCCTCCGACGGGTGCAACCGAGAGGTCGAGGCCGAAATCGGCGAGGTCGAGTGTCGCACCGAGCACGACGCCGATCGAGCCGAGACGACCCGTTCCCCCCGCCCTCGCGTTGCGTTCGGCGACGTCGTCGAAGACGGCACGGGCCACTGTGGCACCGGCGTGCGGGCCGTCGGGGACGCGGGCGCGCTGGATGGCGCTCGCCTCCGGATTCGAGGTTGCCGAGAGCACGAAGAGCCCCTTGCCCGCAGCGGCGGCCCGTTCGAAGACGGGCTCGAGCGAACCGACGCCCATGTACGCGTTGACGGTGATCGCATCCACTTCGAGCGGGGAACCGGGGGTGAGCCAGGCCTCACCGTACGCAGCGACGCTCGTTCCGAGATCGCCGCGCTTCACGTCCGCGATCACGAGCAGTCCTGCTGCGTGGGCATCCGCGAGCACGCGTTCGAAGGCGAGGTACCCCGGCGACCCGAAACGCTCGTAGAAGGCGAGCTGGGGCTTGATGAGGCCGACCCTGCCTGCGCACGCGGCGACGACGAGACGCCCGAAGGTCTCGGCGCCGTCAGCGGTGTCCGGCAGGTTCCAGTCCGACAACAGCCAGGCGTGGGGGTCGATACCCACGCAGAGCTGGCCCCACCGGCCGAACGCGGCCTCGACACGGTCGCCGAACGTGGAGTCGATCACAGGGCGGCTTCCCGCGTGAGTGCATATTCCTGGAGCGATGTCACCTCGAACCCGCCTCGAATCGCGTCGATGGATGCGACGGCAGCGCTGAGCTCCGCGATCGTCGTGAACAACGGCAGGTCCGCGGCGACGGCCGCCGCCCGGATCTCGTAGCCGTCGGCACGGGCGGTGCGACCGCCGGGGGTGTTGATGACGATCTGAACCTCTTCGCGGCGGATCAGCTCGACGATCGACGTATCTTCCTCATCGTGCTTCTCGCTGAACTTCGTGACGACCCTCGCGCGGATTCCGTTGCGCTGCAACACCTCCGCGGTGCCCTCCGTGGCGGCGATCTCGTAGCCGAGCTGCTGCAGGCGCAGCATCGGCAGGATGATCGCACGCTTGTCGCGGTCGGAGACCGAGACGAACACGGTTCCGCTGAGCGGGATTCCACCGTACGCGGCGAGCTGGCTCTTGGCGAAGGCGCGGGGGAAGTCACGGTCGATGCCCATCACCTCTCCGGTCGAGCGCATCTCCGGGCCGAGCACGGAATCGACGACGTGGCCTTCCGGGGTGCGGAACCGGTTGAAGGGAAGCACGGCCTCCTTCACGGCGACCGGCGATTCCATTGGGACGCGGGAGCCGTCGATGAGCGGCAGCTTTCCACTCGCCTTGAGTTCGGCGATGCTGGTTCCGACCATGATGAGCGCGGCGGCCTTGGCGAGGGTGATCCCGAGAGCCTTCGCGACGAAGGGCACCGTGCGGGAGGCCCGCGGGTTGGCCTCGAGCACGTAGAGCACGCCGGCCCCGATGGCGAACTGCACGTTGAGCAGGCCGCGCACGCCGATGCCCTGCGCGATCCCGAGGGTGGCCTCGCGGACCCGGTTGATCTCGGCACGGCCGAGGGTCACGGGTGGCAGGGTGCAGCTCGAGTCACCGGAGTGGATGCCGGCTTCCTCGATGTGCTCCATGACGCCGCCGATGTACAGCTCGGTGCCGTCGTAGATCGCGTCGACGTCGATCTCGATGGCGTCGTCCAGGAACCGGTCGACGAGCACGGGGTGCGACGGGCCGATGATGCCCTGGCCCTGCATCCGCTCGAAGTAGTCGGCGAGGGACAGGGAATCGTAGATGATCTCCATGCCGCGGCCGCCGAGCACGTAGCTCGGGCGGACGAGGACGGGGTAGCCGATCTCCTCAGCGACGACGACGGCACCGGTGAAGTCGGTGGCGACGCCGTTGCGGGGGGCGAGCAGGCCGGCCTCGTCGAGGATCTTCGAGAACAGGCCGCGCTCCTCCGCGAGGTCGATCGCGGTGGGCGAGGTGCCGAGGATCGGGATTCCCTCCGCCTCGAGCCCCTTCGCGAGCCCGAGGGCCGTCTGGCCGCCGAGTTGCACGACGACGCCGACGAGTTCGCCGCTCTGGCTCTCCGCGTGGATGACCTCGAGCACGTCCTCGAGGGTGAGCGGCTCGAAGTAGAGCCGGTCGCTCGTGTCGTAGTCCGTCGAGACGGTCTCGGGGTTGCAGTTGATCATGATGGTCTCGTAGCCGGCCTCGGAAAGGGCGAACGAGGCGTGAACACACGAGTAGTCGAACTCGACGCCCTGGCCGATGCGGTTCGGGCCTGAGCCGAGGATGACGACCTTGCGGCGGTCGCTGGGGACGACCTCCGTCTCCTCGTCGTAGCTCGAGTAGTGGTACGGGGTCAGGGCCGGGAACTCCCCCGCGCAGGTGTCGACGGTCTTGTAGACCGGGCGCACGCCGAGGATGTGTCGGACCTTGCGGACATCCGCTTCGCCGAAGCCGCGGAGCTCGCCGATCTGGGCGTCGGAGAAACCGTGGTCCTTCGCGGTACGGAGGATGTCCATGTCGAGCCGTTCGGCGGCGGCGACGTCTGCGGCGATCTCGTTGATCAGGACGATCTGGTCGATGAACCACGGGTCGATCTTGGTGGCTTCGAAGACCTGATCGATCGTGGCGCCCTTGCGGAGGGCCTGCTGAACGGTGACGATGCGGCCGTCCGTCGGGATCGAGGCAACCTCGAGGAGTTCCTCGAGCGTGCGGGTCTCCTCACCCCAGTGGAAGGACGATCCGCGCTTCTCGAGCGAACGCAAGGCCTTCTGCAGGGCGGATGCGTAGGTGCGGCCGATCGCCATGGCCTCGCCGACGGACTTCATGGTCGTGGTGAGGCGCGGGTCTGCGGCCGGGAACTTCTCGAACGCGAAGCGCGGGACCTTGACCACGACGTAGTCGAGGGTCGGTTCGAAGCTCGCCGGGGTGACCTGGGTGATGTCGTTCGGGATCTCGTCCAGGCGGTAACCGAGGGCGAGCTTCGCCGCGATCTTCGCGATCGGGAAGCCGGTGGCCTTGCTCGCGAGGGCGGACGAGCGCGACACGCGCGGGTTCATCTCGATCACGATGATGCGCCCGTCGGCCGGGTCGATCGCGAACTGGATGTTGCAGCCGCCGGTGTCGACGCCGACGGCGCGGATGATGTCGATGCCGATGTCGCGGAGCTTCTGGTACTCGCGGTCCGTGAGGGTGAGCGCGGGGGCGACGGTGATCGAGTCACCGGTGTGCACGCCGACCGGGTCGACGTTCTCGATCGAACAGACGACGACCGTGTTGTCGGCCGTGTCGCGCATCATCTCGAGTTCGTATTCCTTCCAGCCGAGGATGGATTCCTCGAGGAGGACCTCGGTGGTCGGGCTCTGGTGCAGGCCGTCGCCGACGATGCGGCGCAGTTCCTCTTCGGTGTACGCGAATCCGGAGCCGAGGCCGCCCATCGTGAAGGAGGGGCGCACCACGAGCGGATAGCCGAGGTCTTCGGCGAAGCCGATGGCCTCATCGACGGTGTGCGCGATGTGCGAGCGGGCGACGTCTGCGCCGGCGTCGAGCACGAGCTGCTTGAAGATCTGGCGGTCTTCGCCCTTCTGGATGGCCTCGAAGGACGCTCCGATCAGTTCGACGTCGTACTTCTCGAGGATGCCGCGCTCGTGCAACTGGATGGCCGCGTTGAGCGCGGTCTGGCCGCCGAGGGTCGGCAGGATGGCGTCGGGGCGTTCCTTCGCGATGATCGTCTCGAGGATCTCCGGAGTGATCGGCTCGATGTAGGTCGCATCCGCGAAGTCGGGGTCCGTCATGATCGTGGCCGGGTTCGAATTGACCAGGATGACCCTGACGCCCTCTGCGCGCAGCACGCGGCAGGCCTGGGTTCCTGAGTAGTCGAATTCGCAGGCCTGGCCGATGACGATCGGCCCGCTTCCGATGACCAGGACGCTGTTGATATCGTCGCGCTTGGGCATTACTTGGCGTCTCCTGCTCCGGTGGCCGCCGTGTGGGCGGTCACCATGTCCCTGAACCGATCAAAGAGGTAGTTGGCGTCGTGCGGGCCTGCCGCAGACTCGGGGTGGTACTGCACGGAGAACGCGGGGATGTCGAGGCAGCGGATGCCTTCGACGACCTGGTCGTTCAGGCTGTAGTGGCTGACCTCGACGCGGCCGAAGCCGGTGCGGGAGTCGCTGACGCCTTCGATCGGCATGTCCACGGCGAAGCCGTGGTTCTGCGACGTGATCTCGACGCGGCCGGTGGTCTTGTCGAGCACGGGCTGGTTGATGCCGCGGTGGCCGAAGGGGAGCTTGTAGGTGCGGAAGCCGAGCGCCCTGCCGAGGAGCTGGTTGCCGAAGCAGATGCCGAAGTACGGCACGCCGGCGCGGAGGACCTCCTGCAGCAGGGTGACGTGCGCATCGGACGCCGCAGGATCACCGGGTCCGTTGGAGAAGAAAAGCGCGGTCGGATTGAGCGAGAGCACGTGCTCCGCCGTGACCGACTGGGGCAGCACGAGCACTTCGAAGCCGCGTTCGGCGAGGTAGTTCAGCGTCGACGTCTTGACGCCGAGGTCGAGCACCGCGACGGAGCCGATCCGTTCGCCCTTCGCCGGAATCTGGAACGGTTCGACCGTCGACACCTGGTCTGACAGGTTGCGGCCGCGCATGGGGGCGCCGCCGCGGACGAGTTCGAGCTGCTCGCCTGCCGACAGGTCGAAGGCGGGCCCGGAGAAGATGCCGCTCTTCATGGCGCCGGCCGAGCGGATGTGCCGGGTGATCGCCCGGGTGTCGATGCCGCTGATCCCGACGACCTCGTTGTTCGTGAGGTCCTCGTCGAGGGTGCGCGTCGAGCGGAAGTTCGAGGCGATCCTGGCCGGTTCGCGCACGATGAACCCGGCAACCCAGATCCGGGAGGATTCCATGTCCTCGTCGTTGGCCCCGGTGTTGCCGATGTGCGGGGCGGTCATCAGGACGATCTGGCCGGCGTACGACGGGTCGGTCAGGGTCTCCTGGTAGCCGGTCATTCCGGTCGCAAAGACGATCTCGCCGAGGGTCTGTCCTCGGCTGCCGTATGCGTGGCCGACGAAGCGCCTGCCGTCCTCCAGGACGAGCACGGCGGGAGCCGTGGTCGGCGTGGTGGGTGTCTCCGGTGTCGTCGGTGTCGTCTCGTCGGGTGCCGCCTGGGCCTGGGCCTCGGTGTCGCTCACGCTACGCCTCGCTTTCGTCGTGCGCGTCCGGGTGCAGGGCACCCGCCGCTTCGGTTCGGATCGACGCGCTCACGCGGGCGCGGTCGGTGGGGTCAAGGATGCGGAAGTAGCTGTCGACGACCTGGCCTGCGGCATCCGCTTGCGGCTGGAGGCGCCAGCGGAGCAGGAGCAGACCGCCGGTCTCGACGGCGCGGTCGATGGTCCAGGTGGCGTCCTCGAGTCCGGTGACGGCCGCCATCGGGATGAAGACCGGGTTCTCGCCGACGAGATCGAGCAGAACGCCGGTCCCGGTCACGGTGACCAGGGCGCGGGCCCGAAAGCCGAGGCCGCGGATGTTCAGGCGTTCGAGCTGTCGGCCTTCCCGTGTGGTCGCGACGTAGAACGCTTCGGCCGTTGCGAGCACGGCATCGGCCGATTCCGGTCCTGGGAGCGGGTAGCCCGCGGCCAGCGCGGCATCGCGGCGGGTGCGTGCACGCCAGCTTCGGAGCATGAGCGCGAGCACGGCGACGAGGACCAGACCGATCAGGATGGCGGGGATGGTGCTATCCATGCCGGGGTTCCTCTCGTCCGCCGAGTTCAGCGGGGGCCCTGAGGACCCCGTCGAGCACGGTCGCCGTGCCGCGGTGGAAGACGGCGACGACCCGACCGGGCAGGGTCATCGCGAGGTATGGCGAGTTGGTGCTCTTGCCGGCGAGGTCGTCCCTGCCGAACTCCCGGCTCGCTGCCGGGTCGTAGAGGGTGACGTTGGCGGGGGCGCCGACCTCGAGCGGCCTGCCCTGGCTCGCGAGGCGCCCGATCCGTGCCGGGGTGGCCGAGAGCACCCGGGACACGTCCCGCCAGTCGAGAAGTCCGGTGTCGACGACGGATGCCTGCACGACCGAGAGCGCGGATTCGAGTCCGACCATCCCGTTGGCGGCCGCATCCCATTCACAGTCCTTGGACTCGACGGGGTGCGGGGCGTGATCGGTTGCGACGATGTCGATCGTGCCGTCGGCGAGGCCGGCGCGGAGGGCGTCGACGTCTTCGCGGCGGCGCAGCGGCGGATTGACCTTGTAGCGGGCGTCGTAGCCGCGGACCAGGTCCTCGGTGAGGAGCAGGTGGTGCGGGGTGGCCTCCGCGGTCACGTTGATGCCGCGCGCCTTGGCCCAGCGGATCACGTCGACGGCGCCTGCTGTCGAGACGTGGCAGACGTGCAGGCGGCTCCCGACGTGCTCGGCGAGCAGCACGTCGCGCGCGATGATGGATTCCTCGGCGACGGCAGGCCAGCCGGCGAGGCCGAGTTCGCTCGAGAGTGCGCCCTCGTTCATCTGGGCCTTCTCGGTGAGGCGCGGTTCCTGGGAGTGCTGGGCGATGACGCCGTCGAAGGCCTTGACGTATTCGAGGGCGCGACGCATCAGCAGCGGGTCGGAGACGCAGAAGCCGTCGTCGGAGAAGACCCGGACCCGGGCGCGGCTGGTCGCCATGGCGCCGAGCTCGGCGAGCCGCTCCCCCGCGAGCCCGAGGGTGACGGCGCCGATCGGCTGGACCGTGACGTACCCGGCCCGTTCACCGAGGGCGAGTACCTGTTCGACGACGCCGGCGGTGTCCTGCACCGGCGAGGTGTTGGCCATTGCGAAGACGCTCGTGAAGCCGCCGATCGCGGCGGCCTGGCTGCCGGTGAGGATCGTCTCGCTCTGCTCGTAGCCGGGTTCGCGCAAGTGGGTGTGCAGGTCGACGAGTCCGGGAAGGGCGACGAGGCCGTCGGCGTCGATCACCGTCGCGCCGGCGTGTGAGAGCGCGGTGCCGATTTCCTGGATGCGACCGCCGAAGAGCAACAGGTCGGTGCGGGTGCCGTCGGCGAGGCTCGCGTTTCGGATCAGATAGCGGGTGGCCGTGTTGTTCATTTAGCTTTCCTCCCGGTCGCCCGACATGAGCAGGTACAGTGCCGCCATACGTATCGAAACACCGTTCGCGACCTGCTCGAGCACGGTCGATGCGGCCGAATCTGCAGCGGCTGAGGAAATCTCCAGGCCGCGGTTCATCGGGCCGGGGTGCATGACAATGCTAGTCGGCGCGAGCCGGGCGAAGCGCTCATCGTCGAGTCCCCAGCGCCGCGAGTACTCGCGGCTGTTGGGGAAGAAGGCCGCATTCATGCGTTCCTGCTGGATCCTAAGCATCATGATCACGTCCGGCCCTGCGTCGATCGCGTCGTCGAGATCGAAGCTCACCGCCGCCGGCCAGCCGGTCATGTCCATCGGGAACAGGGTGGGTGGCGCGACCATCGTGACGTCGGCTCCGAGCGTCGTCAGCAGCCACAGGTTGGAGCGCGCGACCCGCGAGTGCAGCACGTCGCCGACGATGGTCACCGTGACGCCGTCGAGGCCTTTGCCGCGCGACGCGGTTTTGTGCAGGCGACGGCGGATGGTGAACGCGTCGAGGAGCGCCTGGGTCGGGTGTTCGTGGGTGCCGTCCCCGGCGTTGATGATGCCGGCGTCGATCCAGCCGCTCGTCGCGAGTACCTGGGGGGCACCGGATGCCGGATGCCGGATCACGACGCCGTCTGCGCCGATCGCGGCGAGCGTCTGGGCGGTGTCTTTGAGGCTTTCGCCCTTCGAGACGCTCGAGCCCTTGGCGCTGAAGTTGATCACGTCAGCGCTCAGGCGCTTCGCGGCGGCTTCGAAGGAGATCCGGGTGCGGGTGCTGTCTTCGAAGAAGAGGTTCACCACGGTCTTGCCGCGGAGTGTCGGGAGCTTGCGCACCTCGCGCGTGGAGACATCCGCCATGTCTTCTGCGATGTCGAGGAGCGTGATGGCGTCGTCGCGACTGAGGTCCTTGGTGGAGAGCAGGTGCTTCATTCTGCGCTCCCCCCGTCGATGCTCACGAATTCGTCGCCGTCGACCTCGAGGAGGTGCACGTTGATGCGTTCCTCCGTCGAGCTCGGGAGGTTCTTCCCGACGAAGTCCGCGCGGATCGGCAGCGCCCGGTGGCCGCGGTCGACGAGGACTGCGAGGCGCACGATCGCGGGACGGCCGTGGTCGCCGAGAGCGTCAAGGGCCGCGCGGATGGTGCGGCCGGAGTAGAGCACGTCGTCGACGAGCACCACAGTCGCGCCGTCGATGCTCGCGGGTACGAGGGTGCGGGACGGTGTGCGGGTGCGGGTGTGGGCGAGGTCGTCGCGGTACATCGTCACGTCGAGGGAACCCGAACTCACGGGTGCCGCGGCGGGTTCGATCCGCTCGATGATGTCGGCGATCCGCCGGGCGAGTGCAACGCCCCTGGTCGGGATGCCGAGGATGACGAGATTGTCCGGACCCCGGTTGGACTCCAGGATCTCGTGGGAGATCCGAGTCAAAGCCCGGGTTATTTCAGCCTGGTTGAGCACAATGCGTGACAAAACGAAGGCCTCCTTCCCCGCCTCACCGGACGGTTGTTAAAGGATGGCTGTTACCGCTGTTCAGCCTAGCAGCAGCCCCGGTCATGCGCGGTTGGGTGGTCCGGTGAGGACCTGGTGGGCGCGGTGCCGGTTCGGTGGCCGCCAGAGCCGTTGCGGATCGATCAGCCCAGGGGCCCGGACTTGTGGTGAGCCTTTCACCATCCGGATTTCCCACCCGGAGGTGTCGATCGTGTGGTGGTGGAACCAGCACAGTAGTACCCCGTTGTCGACGTTGGTCGGGCCGTCTTTCGCCCAGGGCTTCACGTGGTGTACTTCGGCCCAGTGCGCCGGCGCTTTGCACCCGGGGATGATGCAGCCGCCGTCCCGGGCGGTAATCGCCCGGCGCTGGGCCCGGTTGAAGTACCGTCG
>NZ_JASJVF010000063.1:0-14698 GCF_035019805.1 Cryobacterium sp. 10I1 | reverse complement strand
GTGCTCGGGCTTCCGGCCGGCGACCGCGCGCGTCTCGACGCCCTCAGCGACTCACTGCGGGGCGGCGCGGGCCCGCGTCGGGCTTACGAGGCGCTGACCGCGCTCGAAGCCCTCCCTGTCGCGATCGCCTAGCGGTCGATGGCGTAGACGAGGGACTCCTGGACCATGCCGAGCCACTCGTAGATGCTGCTGAGCAGCGGGGCCTCGTCGGCGTCGAGGTGCTGTTCGCCGTCGGGGGAGATCTGCAGACGCTCGGCAAGCGTGAGCCGAAGGTCGGTGAGCGTGCGGAGCCAGGACTGCACGCCGACGTCGTCGAGGGCGATCGGCATCGGCGGAACCTCGAAGCGGTCGTCCAGGAAGGGCAGCGACGGTTCGTCGGCGATCTTATCGAGGGGTTCCTCGCCGAGTGAGGCGAGCAGGACGCGGGCGTTCGCGAGCTTGCCGTCGAGGAGATCCCCGGAGGTGAACCGGCGGAACTCTGCCGAGGCTTCGGCGTCGTCAGGGTAGGCGTCCGGCAGCAGGCGTCTCAGCGCGGGATCGGCGCTGGTCCCGAGGGCATGGGTCTCCGCGGCGAGCAGGAGCTCGATCAGCTGGCTCGCGGCGAGCCGGAGCAGCCCGAGCTCGACCGATTCGAAGCTCGCGGACACCGTTCCGGCCGGGTCACGGGTGAAGAGCATCAGGAGTCCTCGCGCGAGAGCGTCGCCCAGAGCCCGAAGCCGTGCATCGCCTCGACGTGGCGCTCCATCGACTCCCGGTTCCCGGTGGAGACAATGGCCTTGCCGGAGTTGTGCACCCGCAGCATCAGGCGTTCGGCCTCCTCGGGGGCGACCCCGAAGTAGCTGCGGAACACGTAGGACACATAGGACATCAGGTTGACCGGGTCGTCCCACACGATGGTGACCCAGGGGCGGTCGAGGGAGACGGCTTCACGCAGGTCCGATTTTTCAGAAGTCTTCGGCACCGGTTAAGCCTCACACGCCGGGGTCATTCCCGCCACCAAGACCGGAAACTCATGCACTCGCTCTGTTTTCCGGCGCATGGTGCGGGCGCCCGGCCGCATGCCCGAGCGACGCGACGACGAGGGTGATCACGGCAGAGAGGGCGACGCCCCAGCCGATGTGCACCGAGAGCAGCAGGGCCCCGACGGCGGCGCCGGCGCAGATCAGCAGGATCGCGGCCACCCGGCGGAACCAGGGCTGGCCCTTTCCTCCGCCGAGCCTCGAGTCGGCGGCCAGTCCCGTGATCGTCGACGTCACGACGACCGTCGTGACGTCCTTGACCCCGATGTGCCGGGCGACCCCGGCCTGGAGTCCCATCATCGCGGCGAGGAGGCTCGTGATCACCAGGTCGAAGGGCTGTGGCGGATGCCCGCCCCCGAGGAACAGGGCGATCGCCAGTCCCGCCATGATCACGCCCTGCACCGCGAACAGCACCGTCGCGTGGGTCGTCCAGCCGATCGCAACGGGCCGCAGCACCCGCCCGCCGACGGCGGCCCCGAGCATGAAGGTGAACAGGGCGAGCAGCGGGCCGAGCACAGGCAGGTTGCTCGCGCCGGCGAGGGCCATCCCGAGGATGACGACGTTCCCCGTCATGTTGCCGGTGAACACCTTGTCGAGCCCGAGGTACCCGACGGCATCCGCCAGGCCGGTGGAGAACGTCAGTGCGAGCATGAGGCCGAGGTGGAGGTTCGCGGGATGGCGGCGGAGCTTCTCGAGCACGGGTGATCCTTCGGGACGGGGACTGCTGCAATTGTTTCCTGGAGGTAAAACTCATGTCGATCGTGTCAACAGTGACCTGAAACGTACCGGCTGGTCGAATGGCACGCAAACGGGAGATAGCCTCGATCGCGAGGCACCAATAGTGTGAAGAACCACGTTCTTGTTTCCGTGTTCCTGGAAGGCGCTCCCATGTCGCACGTCGTATTGCAGCCCGGCATGGGGAGCATCGCGCCCGGGCACTACCTTCCGGCCACCCCGCAGACCGTGCTGTGGGGACGCCTGCCCTGCGCAGCGGATGCCGCGGTGTTCTCGATCGGATCCGGTGACACAGTCACGATCGACACTCTCAGCCACGAGGGACTGCTCGAGGACCAGGGTCGGGACCCGCTCGCCTTCTTCGGCGGCCACGGCGTCGCAGCGGGCGATGTGCTGGCGGATGCCGTCGCGCTCGCCGCAAGCAACTACCCGCGGGATGCTGAGGCGGACGGCCCGCACGTCGTGACCGGGCCGATCGAGGTGCGCGGGGCGCTGCCGGGCGACCTGCTCCGGATGACCCTGCTCGAGGCGACTCCCCGGGTGCCGTACGGCGTCATCTCGAGTCGCCACGGTCGCGGGGCGCTCCCCGGCGAGTACCCCGTCGGACCGGGGACGGTCTCCGTGTTCACCGAGGTCGACACCGATCCCGACTTCGGGACGGAAGCCGGGGCGCTCTTCGGCACCCTCCCGCTCGTTCCCGGTGGTGACCGGGTCGTGCGCTTCCCGCTCGACCCGTTCCTCGGCATCATGGGCGTCGGCGTCGCGGGAGACGCCCGGCCGCACTCCGTCCCTCCGGGCGCGCACGGCGGCAACCTCGACATCAGCCTGCTCACCGTCGGCAGCGCGCTCTACCTGCCCGTGCAGGTGCCTGGCGCGCTCGCCTACGTCGGCGACCCGCACTTCGCCCAGGGCGATGGCGAGGTGGCGCTGACCGCACTCGAGGCCAGCCTGCGGGTGCGCATCCGCTTCGACGTCATTCCGGCGGTCGAGGCGGCTGCGCTCTTCGGCGAACTGACCGGACCGCTCGCCGAGACGGGCGAGTTCCTCGTGCCGACCGGCCTCGACCCCGACCTCGACGAAGCGATGCGGGCCTGTGTGCGCGCCGCGATCGCCCTGCTCGGGGCGCGGTACGGCATGGACCCGACCCTCGCGTACGCCTACCTGAGCGCGGCGACCGACTTCAACATCTCCCAGGTCGTCGACCGTGTCACGGGCGTGCACGCCCGTATCCGGACGGCGGACTTCGGTGCCTGAGCGCACCCTCGCACCCCACCTCGTGCCGACCTCGGTCACGGGCGAGCTGCCGGCCGGCCTGCTCAGCGCATTCGAGGACTACGAGGCCGCGCTCGCCGCCAATGACCTCGGGGCCCTCGCCGCAGTGAAGCGCCAGGGCGCCGCCCGTATTGTCCTTGCGGTGCCCGTCGCCCCGGCCGATGTCGTCGAGGAGATGCGCGGGCTCGCGGACGACGTCGTCGTGGTGCAGACCCCCGAGCAGTTCTGGGCGATCGGCCAGTTCTACGTCGACTTCCACCAGCTCTCCGATGACGAAACGGTCACACTCCTGGCCGAGGCGTGGGCCGGGCCGTGAACCGTCCCGTCACCCGCTAGCCTCGAATTCGAGCGCGATCCGCGCGGCACGACATCGTGAACGAGACAGGGGCGCCCGGCGTGACGGCGAAATCCAAACGGCTGGCGGGGGCCGGTGCCCAGCTCGTCACCGAGGTCAGCATCAACTACGGCTCCTCGCTCGCCGGACTCGCGATCCCGATCGTCGGTTCCCCCGTCGTCGTCGCGGCCAGGCAGATCGTGATGGCCTGCGCGGTCCTGCCGTTCTACCGACCGAAGCTGTCGACCCTGACGTGGCGGCTGCTCTGGCCCGCGCTCCTTCTCGGACTTGACCTCGCCGTGATGAACCTCGCCTTCTACGAGGCGGTGCACCTGCTCGGGCTCGGCATCGCTGCGACGATCGAATTCCTGGGCCCGTTCTCCCTCGCCCTCTTCACCTCGCGGCGACCGCTCGACTTCATCTGCGCGACCACGGCGGCCGGGGGAGTCTTCCTGCTGACCTGGTCCTCCGGAGAGATCAACCTGCTCGGCCTGTTCTACGCCCTCGTCGCGGCGGCGGCGTGGGCCGGGTACATCCTGCTGACCCGACGGGTCGCCGTGACCTTCCCCGGCCTCGAGGGCATCTCGGTCGCGAGCGTCGTCAGTCTCACCCTGCTCGTGCCGTTTGCGCTCCTCACCGTCGACTACACCCGGCTCGACTGGGGTGTGCTCGGGCTGCTGCTCGCGATCGGGGTGCTCTCCTCTGCATTCCCGTACGTGCTCGACACGTACATCCTGCGCCGGATCACCCCGCGCCTCTACGCGATCATCACGAGCTTCGGACCGGTCATCGCGGCGATATTCGGTGTGCTCGTGCTCGGGGAGACTCTGCTGCTCCAGCAGCAGATCGCGATCGTCGTGGTCTGCGTGGCCGCGGGCGCCGCGATCGCGACCCAGCGCGACCGCCCGATCTCCGACCTGGAGGCGACAGCGGGCGCCATTCCCTAGCCAGGAAGTGTCTCGTATATGCGTTTGAGGCTTATATAAGCCGAGTACATACTGAATGCATGCACATCTTGGACTTGCAAACCGCCTTCGATGTCCTCGTCGACGGGAACCGCCGCGCGATTCTCGCCGAATTGCGACTCGGCGACCGCAGCACCGGCCAACTCGCGGCGCACCTGGGCCTCAGCCAGCCCGGAACCTCCCGGCACCTGCGCGCGCTGCGCGAGGCGGGCTTTGTCGCGGTGGAGCCTCGCGCCCAGCAACGCATCTACTCGCTCGCGCCCACAGTGTTCGACGATCTCGACGCCTGGTTGCAGGGGTACCGCCGGGCTGCGGCGGGGGAGAGTGATCCGCTGGCCGATTCGGTGCCGGCGACACGTGCAGCGGATGCCGACCCGAGCGGCGCGCAGGCTGCCTCCCTCCCTTCTGCGGTCCCGTCCGCTTCGCTACAGCCGGCGAAGTCCCCGAAGCCAGCGAAGTCCCACAAGAAATCCGCAAAGTCGAAGGCCGGGAAGTCTCGGAAGCCGGCGAAGTCGGGCGGTTCACGGAAGTCCTGAGCCCGCACCGGGTCGGCAAGGTCGAACGCGGGTGTTCCGCCGCTCCGCGGGTGGTGCACCAGACGCGGAGCGGCGGAATACCCGCGCTCGGCTACAGCCCGGAACCGAGCGCGGCGCCGCTACTCGGCGCCGCTACTCGGCGCCGCTACTCGACGATGATGCCCAGGTGATCCGCCATGATCGGGGCGAGGAGGCTCAGCTGGGAGTCGTCGACCGTGGCTCCGCGGAGACCCTCGAGACCACGGATGACGCTGAAATCGCTTCCGCGCAGGTCGACGTCCTTGAGCGTGGCCCTCGTCACGTCGAGAGTGCCGATCCGGCAGTCCCGGAGCTCGAGGCGCTGCACAGTCGCGCTGCCGAGGTCGAGCTCCTCGATGATGCAATTGCTCAGCAGGACATCGTGCAGCTGGGCGTTCCGCAGGTTGACGAAGTCGAGCTTGCTGCCGTCGAACTGCACGGACCGGAGGCTCGACTCGTAGAGTTCGACGGAGCCGAGGCGAGAGTGCTCGACGCGCACGTCGCGCCAGACCGAGCGGGGTGCGCTGAAGATGGCCGCGTGCAGTTCGCCCGCGACGCACTCCGACAGGGTTGCGCCGCGCAGTTTCGCATCGTTGAGCGACACCGTGTGGAATTCGCACTCGCGGAAGGCGACCCCGGTGAGGTCCCGTCCGTCGAAGTCGCAGCCGCTGAAACGCTGTGCTTCGACGTCGGCGCCAGAGACGAGCTCTGAGCCATCGGCATCCGTGAGGTCGTCGAGGCGGATCGGGTCGAGAAGGGGAGGTCTGGTGCCGGAGCGGGCGCGCGCCACGCTCAGTCCTGCGCCGCGGGTGCGGCGGTGCTCTGAACGGCGGAGACAGGCTCTGCGGTTACCGGCTCTGCGGCGAGGGGCTCGAGCACGAAGACGGGGATGATCCGTTCGGTCTTGACCTGGTAGTCGGCATAGTCGGGGTATGCCGCGACGGCGCGTTCTCACCACGCGGCGCGTTCGTCGCCGGTGACCTCGCGGGCGACCATGTCCCATTTCCGGGTGCCGTCCTGCAGTTCGACCTCGGGGTGGGCGACCACGTTGGCGTACCAGACCGGGTTCCGCGGTGCGCCGCCGAGCGAGGCGATCGCCGCGTAGCTGCCGTCGTGCTCGACGCGCATCAGCGGGGCCTTACGGATCTTGCCGGACTTCGCACCGAGCGTGGTCAGCACGATGACGGGCATGCCGCGCATCGTGGTGCCCTGCTCGCCGCCTGAGCTCTCGTAGAGGGCGACCTGGTCGCGGACCCACTGCTGTGGGCTGGGTTCATATTCTCCGATGAGGGGCATGACACCATTAAACGTCACTGCACTGGGGAACATTCCACATCGGTCATTCCCGGCCGGGCAGCGTTCCGGGGGTCCCCGACGCTGGTCCGGGCTTGATTCCGGGCCGGGGGCGGCGGGGAACGTAGCGCGGGATGTACCGGCCGAGCAGCACGGCGCCGATCAGCCCGAAGGCGCCCATCACGCCGCTCGCGAGGGAGATCGACACGATCGTGAGCCCGGCGACGGCGACCGGGGCGACCGCGCTGCCGAAGTCGCCGGTGAACCGCCACGCTCCGAGGAACGGTGCCGGGTTGTCCTTGGGGGCGAGGTCGGCGCCGAGTGTCATCAGGATTCCGCTGCCGATCCCGTTCGCGACCGACAGGAACATCGCGACACCGATGAGCCACTGCACGTTGGTGGACAGGTCATGCGTGAACGCGAGGACGAGGAGGCCGAGGCCGAGGCCGATCATCGAGGGGAGCGCGCTCCACATGCGACCGTAACGGTCCATGATCTGGCCGCTCGCGTAGAACAGGGCGAAGTCGATGCCGCCGGCGATGCCGATGATGAGCGCGATGTCCGGCTCGCTGATGCCGATGCTGACGGCCCAGAGCGGGATGAGGACGGCGCGGGCCGACCGCATCGCGCCGACGAGGCCCGCGCCGGTGCCGAGCCGGATGAGGACGCCACGGAAGCTCCAGATGGTCTGGAACAGGCCCTGGCTCTCCTCCTCCGCGAGTTCCTGGCCGGCCGGGCGCACGGTTCCATCCGGGGACGTCGCGAGTTCGGGAGTGCCGAAGGTGCTCTCCGGGTCCGGCAACAGCAGGAGCACGAGGGCCGCGCCCAGACACGCGACGACGAACACCCAGAACACGGCCTGGGTGCCCCCGGTGAAGCGGATGACCGCGGTCGCGATGAAGGGGCCGACGAACCAGCCGCCGCGGAAGATTCCGCCGAGGGTCGACAGCGCACGCGCCCGGTAGGCGACCGGCACGTAGCTCGTCATGAAGGCATGCCTGGCGAGGGAGAAGATCGCCGTCGCGAGGCCGACTATGAAGATCCCGACGCCCAGCACGAGCGGGTTCGGGGCGACCAGGCAGACGAGGATCGCGATGATCGCGAGGAACGATGCCCAGATCATCGCGTTGCGCTCGCCGATCCGGGAGACGACCCAGCCGCTCGGGATGTCGCCTATGAGCTCGCCGACCATGATCATCGCGGCGATGAACCCCGCCATGGCGAGTGACGCCCCGAGGTTGTTGGCCACGATCGGGATCAGCGGGATGATCGCACCCTCACCGACGGAGAAGAGGAACGTCGGCAGGAAGGCGGCAAGGGCCACCGAGCGCAGGCTGAAGGGGCGTTCGGTGCTTGTCATGACTCCTCGATGCTACCCGGGTGCGCAGCCGCGCCCGGGTGGGCACCAGCCCGCGACCTGCGACGCCGGGTAGGCTGGGCAACAAATGATTGA
This sequence comes from Cryobacterium sp. 10I1, assembly GCF_035019805.1. Taxonomy (NCBI): domain Bacteria; kingdom Bacillati; phylum Actinomycetota; class Actinomycetes; order Micrococcales; family Microbacteriaceae; genus Cryobacterium; species Cryobacterium sp. 10I1. The sequence goes on along the minus strand of NZ_JASJVF010000063.1, from coordinate 7,073 downwards.
GCTGGACATTTCGGAGCAGATCGCCGCATTGCGGGCCACCTTCGGCGACATTCGGGCCGTGATCGACATCGATCAACTGCGCACCGACATCGCCGACCTGAACGACCAGGCCGGCGCCCCCGACCTGTGGGACGACTCGGAGCACGCCCAGAAGGTCACGAGCGACCTCAGCCACCGCCAGTCGGAGCTCGCGCGCATCGAGAGCATCGAGTCCCGGCTCGACGACCTCGAAGTCCTCGTGGAGATGGCCAACGACGGCGAGGGCGACGAGGAGTCGGCCGAGGAAGCCACCGCAGAGCTCGCGAGCCTGCAGAAGGTACTCGGCGAACTCGAAGTGCACACCCTTCTCAACGGCGAATTCGACGAACGACCCGCCGTGATGACCATCCGCTCGGGCGCCGGTGGCGTCGACGCAGCCGACTTCGCCGAGATGCTGATGCGGATGTACCTGCGCTGGGCCGAACAGCACGACTACCCGGTGACGGTGCTGGACGTCGGATACGCGGAAGAGGCCGGCATCAAGTCCGCGACCCTGCAGATCGATTCGCCGTATGCCTTCGGCACGCTGAGCGTCGAGGCCGGCACCCACCGGCTCGTGCGGATGAGCCCGTTCAACTCCGCGGGCAAGCGCCAGACCTCTTTCGCCGCCGTCGAGGTCGTGCCGCTCATCGAGCAGACCGAGTCGATCGAGATCCCGGACACCGACATCCGCGTGGACGTGTTCCGGTCGAGCGGACCCGGCGGCCAGTCCGTCAACACGACGGACTCCGCCGTCCGGATCACCCACCTCCCGACCGGCACGGTGGTGAGCTGCCAGAACGAGAAGAGCCAGATCCAGAACCGCGCGGCCGCCATGCGGGTGCTGCAGTCCCGGCTGTTGCTGATCCAGCGCGAGCAGGAAGCCGCGACCAAGAAGGAATTCGCCGGCGTCATCACGGCGAGCTGGGGCGACCAGATGCGCAGCTACGTGCTCGCCCCGTACCAAATGGTCAAGGACCTCCGCACCAACTATGAGGTCAACAATCCCACCCAGGTCTTCGACGGCGACCTCGACGGTTTCATCGCCGCCGGCATCCGCTGGCGGAAGCAGGCACCGCAGGATTGAGCCCAATTCGGCGGTTCCTGCCTGTGAGGAAAAGCTTGCCGGTATGTCGAACTGGCAAAACACAGGATGCCTGCCTAGGCTCAAGGGGCCATGATCCGTTTTGACAGCATCACTAAGAAATATCCGGGAACGACCCGACCGGCCCTCGACGACATCAACGTCGAGGTTCTGCGCGGCGAGTTCGTCTTCCTCGTCGGTGCATCCGGTTCGGGTAAGTCAACCTGCCTGCGGCTGATCCTCAAGGAGGACAAACCCACGAGCGGGCGCATCCACGTGCTCGGACAGGACCTGCGGTCGATCTCGAACCGCAAAGTCCCGTACTTCCGGCGCAACCTCGGAGTCGTCTTCCAGGACTTCCGGCTGTTGCCGAACAAGAGCGTGTTCGAGAACGTCGCCTTCAGCCTGCAGGTGATCGGCAAGTCGCGCGGCTTCATCCAGGAGGCCGTTCCTGACACGCTCAAGATGGTCGGACTCGCCGAGAAGGCGCTCCGGCTGCCCCACGAACTCTCCGGCGGTGAGCAGCAGCGGGTCGCGATCGCGCGAGCCATCGTCAACAAGCCCCAGGTGCTTCTCGCCGACGAGCCGACCGGAAACCTCGACCCCACCACGAGCGCGGGCATCATGGCCCTGCTCGAGCGCATCAACGCGGGCGGCACGACCGTGGTCATGGCCACGCACGAGGCCGGCATCGTCGACCAGATGCAGCGCCGGGTCATCGAGCTCTCCGGCGGCAAGATCGTGCGCGACGAACGCCAGGGTGGTTACGCGACCGCAGGCATCCCGATCATTCCGCTCGGAGCTGGCCTGCACCGGAAGCCGGCCATCGACCCGCAGCACACCGTGTCAGCACTTGCGCCGAGCGCACTGCCGTCGGTGTTCGCCCCGGCGAACCAGGCAAACCAGGCGAACCCGATGGCCCCGGCCACTCCTGCCCTCACCCACCCCTCCGCACCCGTGCCCGCGCCGCTCGTGCCAGCGGCCGTTCCCGTTCCTGCTGCACCCATCACGCCGGTCGTCATCGTCCCCGACGCCCCGGCTCGTGCGGGCGCCCTCGCCGAGACGGGCGCAGACGCTGCGGCCCCGGCCACGCCGCCCGCCGCCATTCCGCAGCCGTTCGGCGAGCAGGCCATGGCTATTGCCTCAGATTCCGGCATGCCCCTCCCGCTGACCTCGGCGATCTTCCTGCCCGGCCGCGAGCAGCAGGCGGATGCCGCGACGACGCCAACCGGGACCGGTGCAGACGATTCCCCGTCAGATGCGGGTGCTGCCGAGCAACCGAAGTACATGTCGCGTCCGATGGCACCTACCCAGGACGACGTTCTCGACCAGCTCACCCTGGCCGAGAGGCTGGGGCTTCGTGCTCCCGGCGAAAAACCAGACCAGACCGGCGAACAGAATGTGGGACCCACCCGATGAGACTCGGACTGGTGCTCTCCGAAGCCGCCAACGGCCTGCGTCGCAATGCCTCGATGGTTGTCTCTGTCGTGCTCGTGACCTTCATCTCGCTGACCTTCGTCGGCGCTGCGATCCTGATGCAGATGCAGATCGGCCAGATGAAGAACTTCTGGTACGACCGCGCCCAGGTCGGAATCTACATGTGCACCGCGATCTCACCGGGGGAGACCTGCACCGGGGGAGAGGCGAGCCAGGGTCAGATCGACGCCGTCAAGGCCCAGCTCGAGTCGCCGACGCTCTCGCCGTTCGTGGACAAGTACTATTTCGAGACGCATGAACAGGCCTTCGAGAACTTCAAGAAGCAGTTCGCAGGCAACCCGGTCGCCGACTATGTGACTCCGGAGCAACTGAACCAGACCTTCTGGGTGAACCTCAAGGACCCGTCCCAATCGGATGTGCTCGTGGAGAGCCTGTCCGGCGTGGCCGGGGTCGAGAACGTCGCTGACCAGCGCAAGTACCTCGACCAGATCTTCTCCGTGCTCAATGCGGCGAGCTACACGGCGATCGGTATCGCCTCGCTCATGCTCGTGGCTGCAGCGTTGCTGATCGCCACCACCATCCGGCTGTCGGCCTTCTCGAGGCGGCGTGAGCTCGGCATCATGAGACTCGTCGGTGCATCGAACCGGTTCATCCAGACGCCGTTCATCCTCGAGGGCGTCTTTGCGGCGCTGCTGGGATCGCTTCTGGCAGGTGGTGCGGTCCTTGCCCTCGTGCAATGGTTCGTCCAGGGCTTCCTCGGTTCCCGGCTGACAGGCTTCTCGCTTGTGGGCATGCAGGATGCGCTCCTCGTCGTGCCGATCCTGCTGGTGGTCGGCGCGGTACTCGCGGCCTTCTCCGCCAACTTCGCCATCACCCGCTACCTGAAGGTCTAGCCGTTCGTCCGAACGGCTCGAGGCCGAGAGCTAGACTGGTGGGCTGGCCGGTACCGGTCTGCCCACCCACCGACGTTGAGGAGTAACCCGTGCCCAGGGAAATCGGCGAAAAGGTCGTCTCGACCAATCGCAAGGCACGCCACGACTACCTCATCGAGGAGACGTACGAGGCCGGAATGGTGCTCACCGGGACCGAGGTGAAATCCCTGCGCGCCGGCCGCGCCTCGCTCGTCGACGGCTATGCCTTCATCGAGGGCGGCGAAGCCTGGCTCGACGCCGTGCACATCCAGGAATACATGGCCGGTACCTGGACGAACCACCCGCCGCGGCGCAAACGCAAACTGCTGCTGCACAAGCAGGAGATCATCAAGATCAGCCACAAGACCAAGGAGGGCGGCTACACGCTCGTTCCCCTGCGGATCTACTTCAGCAACGGCAAGGCCAAGGTCGAGATCGCCGTCGCCAAGGGCAAGAAGGAATACGACAAGCGCCAGACGCTCCGTGAGCGCCAGGACAAGCGCGAGTCCGACCGCGCGATGTCCGCGCGCAAGCACCTCGGCGACTGACACCCGGTTGAATCGCCCGCCCGTCGGACGAGCGGGCGACGGCATCCGCACGCGTCGATGCGGCGGATGCGGGGCGTTACGATGAAGGCAATGAGTACAGCCGACGCGGAATACAACGCCTTCGGCCCCTGGGTGGACGCGGTGCGGACACTGGATGAGGTCCCGCGGCTCTTTCGCGACTTCGGGTGCGATCCCACGTCGGAGCGCCTCGTGCTCAAGGTGCCGCGGAACATCCCGCGCAGGGACGCGGATCCGACCATGGACCTCTATGACCACCTGATCATCGCGGGGAGCGACGCCCTCACTGTGCTGAGCAGGACAGGTTCGGCATACGCCGGCTCGACTCTGCCCTACGACGCCGTCGTTGCCATCGAGGACAGCGTCGACCTCACCGACGGGCGCCTTCGGGTGTACTCCCGGGACGGCAGCGTGCTCCAGGTCGGCTACAACGGCTCCTCGCGCGAGGTCGTCAGCGGATTCGTCGACATGCTCCGTGACATGTCGCTGGGCTTGGGAGTGACGTTCGGCTCACACGACGCCGCAACGGCCGCTGCTTCGATGCTGACTTTCCCGGTCGGCCCCGCCATCGACCGGCGGCCCAATGCCGTCCTCAACTCTGCCGTATTCCGGGCAACCGACGCGGACCTGATGGCGGACTGGACGAATCTGCGGGATCGCGAGCCGGAACTCCACCTCTACGCCGCGCATCCGCGTGAGCGGGTTCGGGCGACCGGCGGCTTCATGGCGCGGGTGTTGAACCTGTTCCGTCCGACTGTGCTGCACGGCGCCATCGTCTGCGGGACCGACGCGGAGGTTCAAGTGCTGTCCCGTCGCGACTGGTTCGGTCTGGCCGATCGGTCCGAATTGTCGAGCTCCCGGCTGATCGTGTTCTTGGCGCGGTTGGAGTCGGTCACCGTGCAGCGGCATCCGCGTTACGCCGAGGCGAGTATCGTCACGGTCCGGTCTGGTGCTGCGCGCATCGATGTGATCGTTCCCGGCGACTCCGAGGCCGAGCGCGTCCTGCTGGCCGTCGCCCCGCATTCCGGCAGAAGTGTTGTAGACTGAAGGGCTGCACGATCAGTTCGAAAAGAACGAGTGCAGTATTGACAACTCAACAGCGTGTGACAGGACCCACTCATTCCGCCGCACGTCGGTGGCGCCGAACAATGGCGACGAGTGCTCATGGGGATGATCGGTTTCGACATTGCCTGCGCAATTGTGAGAAGCGGGTCGAGGATGCAGGGTTAACTCGTTAACGCTCCCTGCAAAACAATAAGTGCCAAAACAAACCGCACTGACTCTGCTTCTGCTTACGCCCTCGCGGCCTAAGTAAAGCAACTAGAGAGTCCGTCAGGCCGGGAATGCTCTCTACCCGGACCCTGACGTCATTTAGAGAGATTGCTCCTACTCTGAGCCGCGGGGTGTAGGGGGACTTAAACGAGGGCTGGGCTCGTCGGATTAGCTGACAGTGGCAAATTCCGGAGCCGAGTAGAACGACTTCACTGGATACACCCGTAGAAGGCATATGACCACAGCAGTGGACGGGGGTTCAATTCCCCCCATCTCCACCATCGGTTCCTGTCACACGCCCTTGAGTCCTCGAGTCTCGGACCGTCGGTCGTGAGCTCGTGACCCCTTGAGCCCGTGGGTCGAATCACCATAGTGTGATTCCCTACGACCACGACTCCAGGAGATGACATGTCCCTCGTCCGCGTGCACAACTTCTCGGTCTCCCTCGACGGCTTCGGCACCGGAGAAGGCCAGGAACTCGACGCTCCCTTCGGACACGCAGGCTCCCGGCTCCTGGAATGGGCGATCGCGACACGCACCTTCCGCGAGATGGGCCTTCACGGGGAGTCTGCGGCATCCTTCGGCGTCGACGATGCGTTCGCCAGCGCCTGGGGTCCCGGGATCGGCGTGGAGATCATGGGCCGCAACAAGTTCGGCCCGGTGCGTGGTCCCTGGGAGGACGAAGAGTGGAAGGGATGGTGGGGCGACAACCCGGTGTTCCACACCCCCGTGGTCGTGCTGACGCACCATCCCCGGCCGATGCTCGTGATGGACGGCGGAACAACCTTCCATTTCGTTGATTCCGACCCCGTCTCGGCGCTCGAACAGGCTCGCGCCCTGGCCGGCGACCGCGACGTCCGGGTCGGTGGCGGCGTCAGCACGGTTCGACAGTTCCTCGAGGCCGACCTGATTGATCACATGCATATCGTCCTCGTACCGATCGTCCTGGGCCGGGGCGAACGACTGTGGGACGGACTCGAAGGGCTCGAGCAACGCTTTGACATCGAGGCGACCCCTTCTCCGTCCGGAGTCGTCCATCTGGTCTTCACCCGTCGCACGGCTCGGTAGTCCGCCGCGCGCTTTCGGGGCAAGATGACCTCGGACGAGGAGTCTCATGGCCGACACCGGACTGCGGAAATGGGCGCCAGGCGTCGCTACAGCGCTGGGCTATCGGCGCATCTGGCTGCTGCCCGATCTGCGCGCAGGGGCGATCCTGACCGCCCTGCTCATCCCGGTCGGCATCGGCTATGCCGAGGTCGCCGGCCTTCCGCCCGAGTCCGGCCTGTTCGCCACGATCGTTCCTCTTCTCGTCTACGCCGTCGTCGGGCCGTCCCGGATCCTGGTGCTCGCTCCCGACTCGGCTCTCGCGCCGATCATCGCCGCGGCCATCCTGCCGCTCGCCGCCGGGGACAGCGCCCGTGCCGTTGCCCTCGCCGGACTCCTGGGAATCATGGTCGGCGCGGTACTCATCCTGGGCGGATTGCTGCGCCTGGGGTTCGTGACCGACCTGCTTTCCAAGCCGCTCCGGGTCGGCTACCTCAACGCACTCGCGGTGATCGTCATTCTGTCGCAGATCCCGCCGCTCCTCGGATTCTCTCTCTCGTCGGCATCGCCGCTGCGAGATGCGATCGCCATCGTCACCGGCATCGTCGGCGGCCAGGTGAACCCGACCGCGATGCTGTTCGGGATCGGCTCACTGGGTGTCATCGTCGTCCTGGTCTGGACGAAGAGCCGGATCCCTGGGATCCTCGTCGCGGTCGTGGCCTCGATGGTGCTGACGTTCGC
>NZ_JASJVF010000062.1:0-14916 GCF_035019805.1 Cryobacterium sp. 10I1 | reverse complement strand
GACCGTCGTCGACGCGGTGTCACTCGAGCTGGCAGCCGGCGAGATCGTCGCCCTCGAGGGCCGGAACGGCGCGGGCAAGAGCAGCCTCCTGAATGCGCTCGCGCTGCCGTCGACCCGTGGCACCGTGATCGTCGCCGGGCAGGATGTTTCGGACATGCACAGGAGGAACCGGCGCCGGGCGGTCGCGCTCGTTCCGGAGAATTTCGACGACCTGTTCTTCGCTACGACGGTCGCGGACGAATGCCGCCGCAGTGACCGGTCGACGCGGCGACGAGCGGGACCACGCGCGGGCCTCGCACCGGGTTCCACAGCCGGGACGTTCGCGCGGCTTCTGGGGCACGACTCCGCCGCAGCAGCTCCCCTCCTCGAGCGTCACCCGCGGGACCTGTCTGCGGGCCAGCGGCTCTGCCTCGCGATCGCGATCCAGCTCGCGGACACCCCTGCCCTGCTGCTCGTCGATGAGCCGACCCGAGGCCTCGACGCCGCAGCCCGTTCGCTCGTGGGCACGGCGCTGGAACGCGCGTCCAGCCGGGAATCCGCGGTGCTGTTCGCGACGCACGACCACGACTTCACCCGGTCTTTCGCCATCCGGACCCTGCACCTCGAGGCCGGGTGCCTGAGTGCAGAGCTGTACATCGGCGCCGGGGCGTCGGGCGCAGCCTCAGCTGTCGGTACTCCGGGCCGTGACAAGCCGGTGACGCCGTGAAGCGCCGCAGCGGGCGGTGGACATCCGCGGTGTTGTGGTGTGGCAGCCTGCTCGCCGCCGCGGGTTTCGGCTGGCCGCTGTTCGCGACCGCCGTTCCCCGGGACGCGCAGGGCGCTGTTCCGTTCGTCGCTTTCGCCCTCGTGCCCGCCGTGATCGTCGCGCTCGCCCTCGTGGTGGACCGCGAGATGTACACCGCGAAGACGGTGGCCCTGCTCGGGGTGCTCGCGGCAGTGGGAGCTGCTGTCCGGATCGCGGGCACGGGCGTCGGCGGTGTCGAGGCCGTGTTCATCCTGCTGATCCTGGCCGGACGGGTCTACGGTGCCCGGTTCGGGCTGCTGCTCGGGCTGCTGACCATCGCCGTGTCTTCGGTACTCTGGGGCGGGTTCGGGCCGTGGACCCCGTTCCAGATGTTCGCCTGCGGCTGGGTCGGCGCCGGCGCAGCGCTGCTGCCGCGCGTGCGCGCCGACGGGCGACTCGGCCCGCGTGCCCGGGCACGCCTCGAGATCGCGCTCCTGGCCGGGTACGGCGTCGTCGCGTCCTACCTGTTCGGGCTCGTGATGAACCTGTGGTTCTGGCCGTTCGCCGTTGGAACGGGGACCGGCATCTCCTATTCCCCCGGAGCGTCCCTGGGCACGAACCTGGCCTCCTTCGGCCTCTACTCGCTCGTCACGTCGACGCTGACCTGGGACACCGTTCGCGCCGTCACGACGGTGCTCGGCATCTTCCTGGTCGGCCCGGCGGCCCTCGCCGCCCTGCGCCGGGCGAAACTGCCCGCCGCCAGGAGCGCGCCATCGCCGGGCGACGTTAGACCGAGAAGTACTTCGCTTCCGGGTGATGGAACACGAACGCATCCGTCGACTGCTCCGGATGAAGCTGCAGCTCCTCGGACAGCACGACACCCATCCGCTCGGGCCTGAGCAGTTCGACGACCTTGCGGCGGTCCTCCATCTCGGGGCAGGCCGGATAGCCGAGTGAGAAACGGGCGCCGCGGTATTCGAGCTTGAACATGCCGGCCACGTCGGCCGGGTCCTCGGCGCCGAGACCGAGCTCTGAGCGCACGCGAGCGTGCCAGTACTCGGCGAGGGACTCGGTCAGCTGCATGGTGAGACCGTTCAGCTCCAGGTAATCGCGGTACTTGTTCGCAGCGAAGAGCTTCGCGGTCACGCTGTCGACGTTGGCGCCGGCCGTGACGAGCTGGAGGGCGACGACGTCGACCTGCCCGGACTCGCGCGGACGGACGAAGTCGGCCAGGCACAGGTGCCGGTCCCGTCTCTGGCGCGGGAAGGAGAATCGCAACCGTTCGGTGCCGACCGCTCCGGCGGAACCGCCGTCGGGCGCGAGCAGGCCCGGCGTGCCGAGGCGCCCGTCCGGGTCGTCGCCGTGGTGCAACACCACGAGGTCATTGCCCTCGCTGTATGCGGGGAAGTAGCCGTACGCGACGGAGGCGTCGAGCATGCCCTCCGCGAGGATCCGGTCGAGCCAGTACCGCAGCCGCGGCCTGCCCTCGGTGTCGACGAGTTCCTGGTAGCTGGCACCGTCTTCCGCGCGGCTGGGTTTGAGGCCCCACTGGCCCATGAAGGTGGCCCTCTCGTCGAGGAACGCCGAGTATTCGGCGAGGGCGACGCCCTTGACGATCCTGGTCCCCCAGAACGGCGGAACGGGCACCGGGTTGTCTGCGGCCACGTCGCTGCGCACCGGCATGGCGTCCGGCTCGGTGACGGTGAGCAGGCTGCGCTTGTGAATGCGTTGTTTCAGCGGTGGCAGGCCGACGGATGCCGGGTCTGCGCCGCGGGCGATGGCCACGAGCGGCTCCATCAGCTTCAGGCCCTCGAAGGCGTCCCTGGCGTACCGGACCTGCCCCTCGAACAGTCCGGCGAGGTCTTCCTCGACGTAGGCGCGGGTGAGGGCCGCGCCGCCGAGGATCACGGGCCACTTCTTCGCGAGCCCCCGGTTGTTCAGTTCGAGCAGGTTCTCCTTCATCACGACCGTGGACTTGACCAGCAGGCCGCTCATTCCGATCACGTCGGCGTTGTGCTCCTCCGCGGCCGCGATGATCTCGTTGATCGTCTTCTTGATCCCGATGTTCACGACGTCGTAACCGTTGTTGGTCAGGATGATGTCGACGAGGTTCTTGCCGATGTCGTGCACGTCGCCGCGCACGGTCGCGAGGACCATCGTGCCCTTGCCCGCTGCCTCCGACTTCTCCATGTGCGGCTCGAGGAGCGCGACAGCGGCCTTCATCACCTCGGCGGACTGCAGCACGAACGGCAGCTGCATCTCTCCGCTGCCGAACCGGGCGCCGACGATCTGCATGCCGGCGAGCAGGTGCACGTTGACGATGTCGAGGGCGCTCATCCCTCCGGCGCGGGCGAGGTCGAGGTCGGCCTCGAGCCCCTTGGCCTCTCCGTCGATGATGCGTCGCTCGAGGCGCTCGCCGACCGGCAGGGCCGCGAGCTCGGCCGCGCGCTCGTCCTTCAGTGCGGCGGAGTCGACACCGGCGAACAGGTCGAGGAGCGCGGCCAGTGGGTCGTAGGTCAGGTTGCCGTCGACGTCGTACTCGCGGCGATCCCAGACCAGGTCGAGCGCCACCGTACGGCGGTCGTCCGGCACCGAGGCGAGCGGAACGATCTTGGCCGAGTTGACGATGGCGGAGTCGAGCCCGGCCGCTGTCGCCTCGTGCAGGAACACCGAGTTGAGCACCGACCTGGCCGCCGGGTTCAGCCCGAAGGACACATTCGAGACGCCGAGCGTGGTGTGGATGCCGGGATACTTCGCCTTGATCTGCCGGATCGCCTCGATCGTCTCGATCCCGTCCCTGCGGGTTTCCTCCTGGCCCGTGGCGATCGGGAAGGTCAGGGCGTCGACGATGATGTCTTCGACCCGCATCCCCCAGTCGTTCACGAGGGTCTCGACGAGCCTGGTCGCGATGCGCACCTTGTGCTCTGCGGTGCGGGCCTGGCCCTCCTCGTCGATGGTGAGGGCGATCACGGCGGCTCCGTGTTCCTTGACGAGCGGCATGATCCGGCCGAAGCGACTGCCGGGTCCCTCGCCGTCCTCGAAGTTGACCGAGTTCACGACCGGGCGTCCGCCGATGAGTTCCATGCCCGCCTGCAGCACCGCAGGCTCTGTGGAGTCGACGACGAGCGGCAGGGTCGAAGCGCTCGCGAGCCGGGAGATGACCTGGCGGATGTCGGCGACGCCGTCCCGCCCGACGTAGTCGATGCAGACGTCGAGCAGGTGGGCGCCGTCGCGGACCTGGGCGCGGGCGATGTCGACGCAGTCGTCCCAGCGTTCCTCGAGCATGGCGTCGCGGAATGCCCGGGAGCCGTTGGCGTTCGTGCGCTCCCCGATCGCGAGGAAGGCACTGTCCTGGTCGAAGCTGACGTGCTGGTAGAGGCTCGCCACGCCGGAGTCCTCTTCGATCGTGCGTGCACTGACGGTGGCGCCGCGCAAGCGGTCGACGACCGCGCGCATGTGCGCGGGAGTCGTCCCGCAGCATCCGCCGACGAGGCCCAGCCCGAACTCCTTGACGAACTGTTCGTGCGCCGTCGCGAGCTGGTCCGGCGTGAGCGGGTAGCTCGCCCCCGTCGCCGTCAGCATCGGCAGGCCGGCGTTCGGCATGCACATCACCGGAACGTGCGAGTAGCGCGCGAGATGGCGCAGGTGTTCGCTCATCTCTGTCGGACCGGTGGCGCAGTTCAGGCCGATCGCGTCGATGCCGAGGGGTTCGAGCGCCGTGAGCGCCGCCCCGATCTCACTCCCCATCAACATGGTGCCTGTGGTCTCCACGGTCACCTCGACGAAGATCGGCAGGCGGATGCCGGTCTCCGCGATGGCCTGCTTGCAGCCGTTCACCGCGGACTTGGTCTGGAGCAGGTCCTGGGAGGTCTCGATCAGGAAGGCGTCGGCACCGCCGCGAATGAGACCGACGGCCTGCTCGGCGAAGGTCGCCTTGAGGTGGGCGTATGTGGTGTGGCCGAGGCTCGGGAGCTTGGTGCCCGGACCCATCGAACCGAGCACCCAGCGCACCCGGCCGTCCCTGGACTCGTAGTCCTCGACGCTCTTCCTGGCGATCGCCGCTCCGAGCCTCGCGAGTTCCTCGATGCGGTCCTCGATGTCGTAGTCGGAGAGGTTCGACCAGTTGGCTCCGAAGGTGTTGCTCTCGACGGCGTCGATGCCGGTGTCGAGGTACGCGCCGTGGATCGCCTCGATCATGTCGGGACGACTCACGTTCAGGATCTCGTTGCAGCCCTCGAGCTGCTGGTAGTCGTCGAGGGTGGGGTTGTGCTCCTGCAGCATCGTCCCCATGGCGCCGTCGGCGATGACGACCCGTTCCTTCATCGTGTCGAGCAGGGCCTGCGACCGGGCCGGGCGCACGGCATCCGCGAATTCGGGGTGCTGCACGGCATCGGATCTCACTGTCAGTTCACTCACCCGTCTACAGTAGCGGCCCGGGCCAGAGACCTGGCCGCTCCCCGCAGCGCTCGCCCCGGCCGCCGGCGTGGTCAAATAGTGGACGATGAACACTCGAACAGCGCCCGCCCACCGCTTCGTCTACTCCGCGGACGGGGTCAACCTCGCGACCTACGAATTCGGTGATCCGTCGGACCCGACCGTGCTCGCCGTGCACGGCTTCGCGTCGAGCGCCGTCGCGAACTGGCACGCCACCGGCTGGACGAGGGACCTCCTGCGCGCGGGCTTCCACGTGATCGCGATCGACCAGCGTGGCCACGGCCTGAGCGACAAGCCGCACTCCCCCTCCGCGTACACGATGGACACGCTCGTCGCCGACGTGCAACAGGTCCTCGACGCCTACCTGCTCGACGAGGTCGCCTACGCGGGCTACTCCCTGGGCGCACGGGTCGGCTGGCAGGCGGCGAGGGAGCTCGAGGGGCGCGTGACCCGCGCGGTACTCGGCGGCATTCCGGACGGTGACCCGCTCACGCGGTTCCAGGTCGCCGATGCCCGCGCGCACATCGAACACGGCACCGAGGTGGGCGACCGGCTCACTGGCGCGTACCTCACCATGGCCAAGGCGTTGCCGGGCAACGATCTCGACGCGCTCGTCGCGCTCGTCGAGGGCATGCGCGGCGGTCCCCAGCCCGGACCAGACAACGCGCCGTCCCAGCCGCTCCTGTTCGCGACCGGGAGCGAGGATCGAATCCTCGAGGCTTCGCGGGCCCTCGCGGAGGCCACGCCTGCCGGATCGTTCTTCGAGATCCCCGGCCGCAACCACTTCAACGCCCCGACCTCCCGCGCCTTCCGCGACGCGGCCATCGCGTTCCTGGGCACGACGGACTGATCCCGTCCGGACACTAGAAAAGCCCCGCCGACCGAAACGGTCGACGGGGCTTTCCTTCCAACGGGACTACTGCTTGACGTATGCCGGAGCAACCTCGTTGTGGGCGTCGCCGATGCGGTGCACCCGGATGTCGTTCGTCGAGCCGGCGATTCCGGGAGGGGAACCGCTGATGACGACGACCTTGTCACCGAGCTGGGCCAGGCCCTGGCCGAGCAGGATGTCGTCGACCTGGCCGAACATGGAGTCGGTGTGCGTGACCCGGTCCACGAGGTACGTCTGCACGCCCCAGGTGAGCGCGAGGCGGCGGCGGATGCCGGGCTCAGGCGTGAAGGCGAGCATCGGGATCTTCGACCGCAGGCGGGACATCCGGCGGGCGGAGTCTCCGGATTCGGTGAAGATGCAGAGGAACTTCGCGTCGACGAATTCCGCGACCTCGATCGCGGCGAGGGTGATCGCCCCGCCCTGGGTGCGCGGCTTGTTCGTGAGCGGCGCGATGCGCTCCAGGCCGTGGTCTTCGGTGGATGCGACGATCCGCGCCATGGTCTGAACCGTGACGACGGGGTATTCGCCGACACTTGTCTCGCCGCTGAGCATGACCGCGTCCGCGCCGTCGAGAACGGCGTTCGCGACGTCGGACGTTTCCGCACGCGTCGGGACCGGGCTGTGGATCATCGATTCGAGCATCTGCGTCGCGACGATGACCGGCTTGGCCATCCGGCGGGCGAGCTCGACGGCGTGCTTCTGCACGATCGGCACGGCTTCGAGCGGGAGCTCGACGCCGAGGTCGCCACGGGCGACCATGATCGAGTCGAAGGCGTCGATGATCTCTTCGAGGTGCTCGACGGCCTGCGGCTTCTCGATCTTGGCGATGACGGGGACCTTGCGGCCCTCCTCTGCCATGATCTCGTGCACGCGGGTGATGTCTGCCGCGTCGCGCACGAAGGAGAGGGCGATCAGGTCGGTGCCGAGGCGGAGGCCCCAGCGCAGGTCTGCTTCGTCCTTCTCGGACAGTGCGGGAACGTTGACGGCAACACCGGGCAGGTTGATGCCCTTGTTGTTCGAGACCGGGCCGGCGACGATGACGCGCGTCGTGACGACGATGCCGTTTGTCGCGACGACCTCGACCTTGACCTTGCCGTCGTCGATCAGCAGGAAGTCGCCGGGCTTGACGTCGTTGGGCAGGCCCTTGTACGTCGTGCCGGAGAGTTCCCTCGTGCCGAGGACATCGTCCGTGGTGATCTTAAAGATGTCGCCGACGGCCAGTTCATAAGGGCCGCCCTCGAACTTGCCGAGCCGGATCTTCGGGCCCTGCAGGTCGACCAGGACGGCGACCGCACGACCGGAATCATTCGCTGCCTTGCGGATGTTCGCGTAGACGGCCTCGTGCACGGTGTAGTCACCATGGCTCAGGTTCATCCGGCAGACATCGACACCCGCGTCGATCAGGGCTCGAATTTGATCGTAACTGGCGGCTGCCGGCCCGAGGGTAGCGACAATTTTGGCGCGTCTCATTCTGAAAGTGCTCCGTTTTCCGCGCCGGGTAGGCGCATTCTTGTTCTGTGGTTCTGGAGGCCGCTTGGTGGCGTCCTCCGGCTAATCGCTCACTTCACAGGGACCGTTAGATGGCGAAGGCATGGTCGGTCGGTTTGACCGGAGCAGGTAGTTGTGTCTCACCTTCGAGGAATCGATCGACGGCGGCTGCAGCAGCACGACCTTCAGCGATCGCCCAGACGATGAGGGACTGTCCGCGACCGGCATCGCCGGCGACGAACACGCCCTCACGGCTGGTTTGGTAGTTACCGTCTCGAACGACATTACTCCGCCCATCGAGCGGCACGTGCAGCTGGCTGGTGAGCTCCGCCGATTCCGGGCCGGTGAATCCGAGTGCGAGGAGTACGAGGTCCGCGGGGATTTCACGTTCCGTACCCGCCTTGGGCACGCGCCGGCCATCGAGGTACTCGGTTTCAGCGACGCGGATGGCGCGCACCTCGCCGGCCTCGTTGGAGAGGAACTCGATCGTCGAGGCGAGGTATTCGCGGGTGCCGCCCTCTTCGTGGGCGCTCGAGACCTCGAACAGGGTCGCGGACATCGGCCACGGCTGGTGTTCGGGCCGTTCTGTGCCGGGCTGCCTGCCGATCGCGAGGTTCGTGACGGATGCCGCGAGCTGGCGGTGCGCCGTGCCGATGCAGTCGGCGCCGGTGTCGCCACCACCGAGGACGACAACATGCTTGCCCTCTGCGGTGATCTGGCTGTCGACCGTGTCCCCAGCGCCCGTGCGGTTCTGCTGCACGAGGTATTCCATCGCGAAGTGCACGCCGGGGAGGTCGCGGCCGGGGACGGGCAGGTCGCGGGGTACGAGCGCACCGGTCGCGACGACCACGGCGTCGTACCTGGCTCTGAGGTCGTCCCAGGTGATGTCGACGCCGATGTTCACGCCGGCGCGGAACCGGGTTCCCTCCGCCGTCATCTGCGCAAGGCGCAGGTCGAGGTGCTTCTTCTCCATCTTGAAGTCGGGGATGCCGTAGCGGAGCAGGCCGCCGATCCTGTCGTCGCGTTCGAACACGGCGACCGTGTGACCTGCGCGGGTGAGCTGCTGGGCCGCGGCGAGACCGGCGGGCCCCGATCCGACGACGGCGACCGTCTTGCCGGTCAGGCGCCCCGGCGGCTGCGGCTGCACCCAGCCGTTGGAGAAGGCCTGGTCGATGATCGAGACCTCGACCTGCTTGATCGTCACGGCTGGCTGGCTGATCGCGAGGACGCACGCAGACTCGCACGGGGCCGGGCAGAGCCGTCCGGTGAACTCAGGGAAGTTGTTCGTGGAGTGCAGGCGCTCGATGGCCTGCCTGCCTTCCTCCCGCCAGGTGAGATCGTTCCACTCCGGAATCAGGTTGCCGAGCGGGCAGCCCTGGTGGCAGAAGGGAACGCCGCAGTCCATGCAGCGGCCGGCCTGCCGTTTGAGAACGGCGGTGTCTCCCTGTTCGTAGACCTCTTTCCAGTCCATCAGGCGCACGGACACCGGGCGACGCGGCGGCAGTTCGCGCGCCTTCGTCGTGAGGAATCCCTTCGGATCAGCCATTGGTAACCTCCAGGATGCGGTTCCAGACGACGTCGCCGTCGGGGTCGAGACCCTCGGCGACGGCGTTCTGCCTGGTCGCCAGGACGGCGGCGTAGTCCCGCGGCAGAACCTTGACGAATGTGGACATGGTTGTTTCGAGATCCGACAGGAGAGCCGCGGCGAGCACGGAATCCGTCTGGTCCCGGTGTTGTTCGAGGAGATCGCTGACGATCTCCCTGTCGGCGCTTCCGAGCGGGAGAAGAGTGAGCTCCCCGGACTCGAGCGCCTGGCTGTTGACGTCCTCCGTGCGGAGTCCGTAGACGTATGCGGTGCCGCCGCTCATGCCCGCACCGAGATTGCGGCCGGTCTGGCCGAGGATCAGGGCGAGCCCGCCCGTCATGTATTCGAGGGCGTGGTCCCCGACGCCTTCGACGACCGCGGTCGCTCCGGAGTTGCGCACCAGGAACCGTTCGCCGACGATGCCGCGGATGAACATGCTGCCCTGGGTGGCGCCGTAGCCGATCACGTTGCCGGCAATGACGTTCTCCTCGGCGGAGAAGATGCTCGAACGGTCGGGGCGGACCACGATCTGACCGCCGGAGAGGCCCTTTCCGACGTAGTCGTTCGAGTCGCCTTCCAGCCTGAGGGTGATCCCGCCCGGCAGGAAGGCCCCGAACGACTGTCCCGCCGAACCGGTCAGCGTCACGTCGATCGAGCCGGCCGGAAGGCCGTTCTCGCCGTGCCGGATCGTCACCTCGTGGCCGAGCATCGTGCCGACGGCCCGTTCGGTGTTGCGGATCGGCAGGGCGATCTCGACCCGGCCGCCGTGCTCGAGCACGCTTCCCGCGCGCCTGATGAGCTCGTTGTCGAAGTGTTTGTCGAGTTCGTGTTCCTGGGGTCGACCGAACTGTCTCGGCTCGGAATCCGGGAAGTCAGGTCCGTCGAGGATCGGCGCGAGGTCGAGGCCCGCTGCCTTCCAGTGTTCGAGTGCGCCGTCGACGTCGAGGATCTCGTGGTGGCCGACGGCCTCCTGGAGGCTGCGGAAGCCGAGCTCCGCGAGATACTCGCGCACCTCCTGGGCGATGAACTCGAAGAAGTTCACGACATGGTCTGCCTTGCCCGTGAAGCGCTTCCGCAGCTCGGGGTTCTGGGTGGCGACGCCGACAGGGCAGGTGTCGAGGTGACAGACCCGCATCATGACGCAACCCTCGACGATCAGGGGCGCGGTCGCGAAGCCGAACTCCTCCGCTCCGAGCAGCGCGCCGATGATGACGTCCCTGCCGGTCTTGAGCTGGCCGTCGACCTGCAGGACGACGCGGTCACGCAGGCCATTGAGCATCAGGGTCTGCTGGGTTTCAGCGAGTCCGAGTTCCCAGGGCGTCCCCGCGTGCTTGAGCGAGTTGAGCGGGCTCGCCCCGGTGCCGCCGTCATGGCCGGAGACCAGGATCACGTCCGACAACGCCTTGGCGACGCCGGCAGCGACAGCGCCGATGCCGGACTGGCTGACGAGCTTCGTGTGGATGCGAGCATCCGGGTTCGCCCGTTTGAGGTCGAAGATGAGCTGCTTGAGGTCTTCGATCGAGTAGATGTCGTGGTGCGGCGGCGGTGAGATCAGACCGACGCCCGCCGTGGCGTGCCGGGTGCGCGCGATCCAGGGATACACCTTGGTCGGCGGCAGCTGGCCGCCCTCACCGGGCTTGGCTCCCTGGGCGAGTTTGATCTGGATGTCGTCGGCGTGCGACAGGTACATGCTCGTCACCCCGAACCGTCCGGAGGCGACCTGCTTGACGGCGCTGCGGCGCTGCGGGTCGATCAGCCGGTCGAGGTCCTCGCCGCCCTCCCCGGTGTTCGACTTGCCGCCGATCCGGTTCATGGCGATCGCAAGGGTTTCGTGGGCCTCCGGGGAGATCGAGCCGTAGCTCATCGCACCGGTCGCGAAGCGCGTGACGATCGACGCGACCGATTCGACCTCGTCGAGGGGTACGGGGTGCCGCTTGTGCGTGTCGAAGGTGAACATGCCGCGGAGCGTCATGAGGCTCTCGGCCTGGTCGTCGACGAGTTTGGTGTACTCGCGGAAGATGTCGTAACGGCCGGTCCTGGTCGCGTGCTGGAGCCGGAAGATCGTCTCCGGGTTGAACAGGTGCGGGGAGCCGTCGCGGCGCCACTGGTACTCGCCGCCGGTGCTGAGGCGTTCGTGCGCCGTGACCGCTGCATCTTCCGGGTAGGCCGAGGCGTGGCGTGCTTCGTTTTCCGCGGCGATGACATCGATGCCGATGCCGCCGAGCTTGCTCGTCGTCCCGGTGAAGTACTGGGCGACAAAGTCCTGGCTCAGGCCGACGGCCTCGAAGGTCTGGGCTCCCGCATAGGACGACACCGTCGAGATGCCCATCTTGGACATGATCTTGAGCACGCCCTTGCCCAGGGCCTTGATGACGTTGCGCACGGCCTTCTCGGGTGAGACGTTCGTGATGTACCCGCTGCGGACCAGGTCCTCGCAGGTTTCCATCGCGAGGTACGGGTTGACCGCTGAGGCGCCATAGCCGATCAGGAGCGCGACGTGGTGCACCTCGCGCACGTCACCGGCCTCGACGACAATGCCGACCTTCATCCGGTTCTCCGTGCGGATCAGGTGGTGATGCACGGCGGCGATCATCAGGAGCGACGGGATCGGCGCGAGATCCTTGTTGGAATCGCGGTCGGAGAGCACGATGAAACGGGCTCCGGCCTCGATGGCGTCGTCGACTTCGAGGCACATCGCGTCGATGCGGTTGGCCAGGGCGTCCGGGCCATCGTCGAAACGGTACAGGCCCCGGATGGTCGAGGTCGTCCGGCTGCCGGGGGCGGGGTCGATGTGCTGGATCTTGGCGAGTTCGTCGTTGTCGATGACCGGGAAGTCCAGGACCACCTGGCGCGCATGCTCCGGTCCGACGGACAGGAGGTTCCGCTCCGGCCCGAGTCCGAGCTTGAGGGAGGTCACGACCTCCTCCCGGATCGAGTCGAGGGGCGGGTTTGTCACCTGGGCGAACTGCTGGGTGAAGTAGTCGAAGATGAGCCGGGGCCGGTCGCTCAGAACGGCGATCGGCGTGTCGCTGCCCATGGCGCCGAGGGGTTCCCCGCCGGTGCGGGCCATCGGGGCGAGCAGGATGCGCACTTCTTCTTCGGTGTAGCCGAAGGTGCGCTGGCGGCGCACGACGGATGCCGGCGGGTGCACGATGTGCTCGCGCTCAGGGAGGTCCTTGAGGTTGATCCGGCCGGCGTCGAGCCAGTCCCCCCACGGTTCCATCGCGGCGAGTTCTGCCTTGATCTCGTCGTCCTCGATCAGCCGGCCCGCGACGGTGTCGACGAGGAACATCTTGCCGGGGCGGAGCCGGCCCTTGCGGACCACGCGGGCGGGGTCGATGTCGAGCACGCCGATCTCGCTCGCGAGCACGACGAGGCCGTCGTCGGTGATCAGGTACCGGCCGGGGCGGAGCCCGTTGCGGTCGAGCGTGGCGCCGACGAGGGAACCGTCGGTGAAGACGATCGCCGCGGGACCGTCCCACGGCTCCATCAGCATCGAGTGGTACTCGTAGAACGCGCGTCGTTCCTCGTCGAGCGCGGTCTGGTTCTCCCAGGCCTCAGGGACCATCATCATGACGGCGTGCGGCAGGGAGCGGCCGGAGAGGCTCAGGAGCTCGACGACCTCGTCGAAGGACGCGGAGTCGCTGCCGCCGGGGGTGACGATCGGCAGCAGCGGGGCGAGGTCTCCGAGCAGGGAGGATTCGAGCTGGGACTGGCGCGCGCGCATCCAGTTGCGGTTGCCCTGCACGGTGTTGATCTCACCGTTGTGCGCGATCATCCGGAACGGCTGCGCGAGCGGCCACGACGGGAAGGTGTTGGTCGAGTACCGGGAGTGCACGAGGGCGAGCTTCGAGACGAAGCGCGGGTCGGAGAGGTCCGGGTAGAAGGGTTCGAGCTGGAGGGTCGTGACCATGCCCTTGTAGACCAGGGTGCGGCAGGAGAGCGACGCGAAGTACGTCTCGAGTTCCCGCTCCGCGCGCTTCCGCAGCCGGACGGTCTGGCGGTCGAGCGCGATGTCCGCGACGCGTTCACCGTCGTCCTCCGTGCGCGAACTCTGGACGAAGAGCTGCTGGATCGCGGGCATGGCCGCCCTGGCCAGGTTTCCGACCTCGTCGGGGCGCACGGGGACTTCGCGCCAGCCGAGGATCTCGAGGCACTCCTCCTGGGCGATCCGGCCGATCTGGCGCTTGACGGCGCTGCGTTCGGTCGGGTCTGTCGGGAGGAACACGTTGCCGACGGCGTACCGCCCGGCGGCGGGGAGCTCGAATTCGACGACCTGGCTCAGGAAGTCGTGCGGGATCTGCGTGATGATGCCTGCGCCGTCGCCGGTTCCGGCGTCTGACCCAACCGCGCCGCGGTGTTCGAGGTTCCGGAGGGCGTCGAGTGCGATCGTGATGATGTCGTGCCCGGCGGTTCCGCGGAGTGTCGCGACCATGGCGAGCCCGCAGGCGTCCCGCTCGTCGGCAGGGTTGTACAGCCCCTGGGGCTGGGGAACGGTGCTGAAGCGGGAAAAGAGGGGTGACTGCGGCATGGGACCGTCCTCAGAGATAGCTGGCAAGTGGGGACGACGCTGGCCCGCGGGGGTGGAGATCATCTGCGTACAGTTGCGCGCCGACCCGTCGTACCGGGAGGGAGGCGGGAGCCGGGTGTACGGTCTCAGGCCTGGAGGCGCGGGTTGCTGGTGCTTGTGGCTGCAACGTCGCCCGATGCGGCGGGTTCGACGGCCTCATCACCGTGGTCCTCGAAATCCGTATCAAACTCTTCAGATTCTACCTCAGGGACGGGGCGCTTCCATTCCCGACCTGGGCGATAGACGCTGACTTCGAGTCCGGGGTGCCTGCGGCCCTGCACCACGATGAGGATGATGCCGAGGACCACGGCGATGATCGCTGCCCAGACGTTGGTGCGGATTCCGAAGAAGATCTCGCTCGGGTCGATGCGGATCGATTCGAAGAACGTGCGGCCGAGGCCGTACCAGACCAGGTACACACCGAAGGCGCGGCCCCAGCGGAGCGTGATCCGGCGTTCGATGAGGAGGATGACGATCACGCCGATCGTGTTCCAGATCATCTCGTAGAGGAAGGTCGGGTGGAACAGGGTGCCGGCCGGGAGCCCGACGGGGAAGGCCGGGTTGGTCGACGGCACCTCGAGGCCCCAG
The DNA here is from genome assembly GCF_035019805.1 of Cryobacterium sp. 10I1. NCBI lineage: Bacteria > Bacillati > Actinomycetota > Actinomycetes > Micrococcales > Microbacteriaceae > Cryobacterium > Cryobacterium sp. 10I1. The sequence goes on along the minus strand of NZ_JASJVF010000062.1, from coordinate 635 downwards.
GGCAGGGTCGTCGGCAGGCCGAACAGTTCGGTGTTGAACCAGTTGCCGAGGCGTCCCATCGCCTGCGCGATGAGCATTCCGGGGGCGAGGGCATCCGCGAAGGACCAGAATTTCACGCCGGAGATCCGGCAGCCGATGTATGCTCCGACGGCCCCGCCGATGAGCGCACCGAAGATGGCGTTTCCGCCGTGCCAGATCGCGAAGACCTCCCAGGGGTTCGCACCGGCGTAGAAGTAGTCGGCAGGGTGGGTGAGCACGTGGTACGCCCGGGCGCCGACGATGCCGAGCGGAACGGCCCAGAGGATGATGTCGAGCACGACGCCCGGCTCGCCGCCGCGATTGCTGAGGCGCCTGCTCGTCATGACCGTCGCCGCGATGATGCCGGCCAGGATGCACAGCGCGTACGCGTGGATCGGGAACATACCGAGGTTGAAAGAACTCCACTCGGGGCCTGGGCTCGGAATGCTCAGCAGAAAAGACACCTGGGTATTACCTTTCGTAGCGGGGAAGCGTGGGAGCTCGCCTCGGTCAACTTACCCTAAACGGTCGCGTGCCCTAAACGGCGGCGCGGTCGCAACCGTGCTCATCCAGTCGGGAACGCTGCACGTCGGCGACTCGATCGTCGCCGGAACGGC
>NZ_JASJVF010000061.1:0-15462 GCF_035019805.1 Cryobacterium sp. 10I1 | reverse complement strand
GGCGCACGGCCTCGAACAGGGCGTCCCTGATCGGCTCGGCGAGCGGGTAGTCGAGTTCGGCGACGAAAAGGGGCAGCACGTCGTCGGGAAACGCCTGCCACTTGAGGCTCGTGCGTTCGCGCAACAGGGACAGCGGTTCGGCTTCAACGTCCATGACAGCAGCTTGCACCTCCTGTGCGGGCGGCGCACCCGTTGATTGCCTCGCTGAGGTGTCGCATATCGAGGTTCGCGGGCGCCACGAACGTCGATCTGCGACACCTCACGAAAGCGGGGGCGCGCGGGGCGCGCGGGTCAGGGGACGGTCGCGGTGCCGCTCGCGGTGGCGCTGTTGCCGCCGAAGTCGGTCACGGTCAGGTCGACCCGCAACCGGCTGCCCGAGGGGAGCCTGGCGAAGGCGTAGTGCAGGGCAGGGAGGTCGGCGTAGAGGCCGTAGTCGCTCGTGCCGACCCAGCTCTCGGTGCCGTCGCCCTGCACGTTGAGCCGCTCGGGCACGATGATGCCGTCCGGGTCCGCGGTGAGCTCGCCGTAGCTGCCGAGCCTGTCGTCGTAGGCGAAGTAGGTCTCGTTGAGGATGTCTCCGCTCGTGCCGTCGAGGGTGAGGCTCAGGAGCACGTCCTGGTAGGTCTCTCCCGCGACGTCACCGGGAGAGTAGTACGCCATCGGCACGTCGATCGTGACGGAGCCGGACCCCGACGTGGCAGTGCCCGTGTCGTCTCCGAGCTGCGCGTACGCGGGCGTCGTGTCGGTGCCGTCGGCCAGGGTGAGCTGGGTGAGGTCGTACCCGCCATGCACCAGGCCAGACCCGCCCGCGTCCACCGTCGCCGGCCGCTCGCCGAGGTAGGTGACCGAGCCGTCTGCCTCGATGAGGCCGTACCGGACGGATGCGCTCGCCGCGTTCCCGAGCCCGGCCGGGTCGAGCGCGGCGCTGATGCTCAGTCCGTCCGCGCCGAAGGAGACCTCGGCGTCACCCCCGGTGAACCGGGTCTTCTGGTCGCCGGGTATCGCACCGCCGGCGGCGTAATAAGAGGTCAGGAAGTCGAGCCAGCCACCTGCGGTGCCGAGTGCACGGTAGTCCTCTGCGAAATAGGCCTTCTGGGGCGGGAAGTAGATCGACAGACCGGTGGCGCCCGCGGTGGACTGGCCGTCGACCTTGTCGACCACCGCCGAACTGATCGCCCGTACGAGCGCATCGGCAGCGTCGGCTTCCGCGGTGTCGCCCTGCCCGATCTCGCCGGCGAGGAGGCCGAGGTCGGTCATGAACGAGTCCTCGGCCGGATCGGGGCTGCGCCCGAAGCCGAGGGTGCTCGCGAGGGTTCGGCCCACGACGGGAGCGAGACCGGCCCCGCGCCCGACCAGGCTGCTGCTGAACGAGGCGAGGGCGGCATCCACCGCCGGCAGCTTGCCGAGGTCGATCAGGGACAGGGTGATCTCGGCCGCGTCGCCCTCGGTTTCGGCCTGGGAGGAGAACCCCTGGATCAGCGCGGAGCCGAGCTCGTCGACGGTGGCGCCCGCGGCGGCCGTCTCGAGGGCCGTGTAGTTCCAGCCGTGACCCGGCTCGAGCTCCTGGGAGGCGAGCAGGCGATCCGCGCGCGGGGCCAGGGTGCTTGCGACCTCGTAGGTCGCCATCAGGCAGGCGTCGAAGCCGAGCAGGTCGAGCTTCGCCACACCGGCCGCGCTCAGGCCGCTGCCGATGGCGTCGTTCAGTTCGGCGAGGCTCAGCGAATCTCCGTCGGCCGATTCGTCACCGCCGACGCCCGGCCAGGATGCGCCGTGATCGGAGATGATCACGGCGTAGTGCTCTGCGGGGTATGCGCTGATGCCGCGGGTGATGAAGTCGGAGAGCACGGCGGGGTCGCCGGTGTCCACGGGGCCGAGGTCGTCCATCACCTCTGCGCCGCCGGGCAGGACGTGCAGGAGCTTCCCGCCGGTCCAGTCGGGCTGGCCGAGCACGGGTTCTGCGCTGTAGTCCGCCGAACGGTCGACGAGGGCGACGAGATTGAGTCCGTCGTGCGAGCCGACCTCGCCCATCTCGCCGAGGTCGGCCATCATGAACGGCTCGAGGTCGGTGTCGGCGATCGAGTATGTGAGCACGGTCCAGCTGCCGGCGGCCGGGCCGGCGCCGCTGTTCGGCTCGACCGGGCTGTCGGTCGTGCACGCGGCCAGGCCGACGACCAGGGCCAGTGCGGCCAGCGCCGCGACGGTCCTGCGTGTCACTCCTGCAGATTGTGCCGTTCGCACAGCTTGCCCCGCTACAGGCCGACGTAGGGGATCATCGCGGTCAGCGCGGCAGCGGCGAGGAAGATCACCACGCCGGTCGACATCAGCACGAGCTGCACCTTGAACTGGCGCACGAGGGCGGCGATGCCGAGCAGGAACAGCGAGATGGACATCAGCACGGTGTTGAGGGTGAGCCGGTCACTGAGGCTGTTGTACTCGTCGCCCTGGCTGATCGTCGCGACCGACTTCGCCTGCGTCTCGGAGTAGCCGCCGAAGAGGGTGCTCTGGTATTCCTCGTCGTCGAGCGGGCTGTGGTACACCGTGGCGTCGGCGGTGTTCTCGGCGTCGGCCCGGGCGATGGCCGCGGCGAAGTCCGTCGAGACCGCCTGGAAGGTCAGGGTGTCGTACTTGCCCGTCGCGTCGGCGGCGATCGCCGCATCCGTGCTGTCCTTCTCGATGTCGAGCTCGGCGAGGCGGTTCCAGACCTGGGTGTCCTCGAGGAATTGCTGGTTGGCCTCGAGATAGAGCGACTCCGCCTCGGTGGACTGCGTCGAACCCTTGGTGTACGCCCCGGCCATCTGGCTGTCGTAGAGCGCCGCCTGGAAGGAGGCATAGGCCGTTGCGATGGAGACGAGGCCGAGGAGGACCGCGATCACGAGCTCCAGGTTGCTGAACATCAGGTTGAGGCGAGGCTTCGCGGACTCGGTGGGCTTTTCGGACGACATCGGGTGCTCCTGGTGCATCGGGCAGGTTTGCGGGCCTCACCTGCGGGATTTGCGCCAGCCTAGCGGTTCATACCCTCCGGTTACGGGCTGCGCCTAAGCTGGGGGTATGGAAATCGAGATCGGCCGCTCCAAGCGCGCTCGCCGCGCGTACGCCTTTGACGACATCGCGGTTGTGCCCAGTCGGCGCACCCGCGATCCCGAAGACGTGAATGTCAGCTGGGCGATCGACGCGTATGAATTCGCGATCCCGTTCCTCGCAGCCCCGATGGACTCCGTAGTCTCCCCGACGACGGCGATCATGATGGGCCAGCTCGGCGGCATCGGCGTGCTCGACCTCGAGGGCCTCTGGACCCGCTACGACGACCCGGAACCGCTCCTCGCCGAGATCCGCGAACTTCCGGCCGACCGGGCGACCGCACGCATGCAGGAGATGTACTCCGAACCGATCAAGCCGGCCCTCGTCACCGAGCGGCTCGCCCAGATCCGCGCCGCCGGGGTCACCGTCGCCGGAGCGCTCTCCCCGCAGCGCACCCAGGAACTCTACGAAACCGTCGTCGCCGCAGGCGTCGACCTCTTCGTCATCCGCGGCACCACGGTGTCCGCCGAGCACGTCTCGCTCAACCAGGAGCCGCTCAACCTCAAGAAGTTCATCTACGAGCTCGACGTACCCGTCATCGTCGGCGGTGCGGCCACATACACGGCGGCCCTGCACCTGATGCGCACCGGCGCTGCCGGCGTGCTCGTCGGCTTCGGCGGCGGCGCGGCGTCGACCACCCGGGCCTCGCTCGGCATCCACGCCCCGATGGCCACGGCCGTCGCCGACGTCGCCGGCGCTCGCCGCGACTACCTCGACGAATCCGGCGGACGCTACGTGCACGTCATCGCCGACGGCGGCCTGAGCACCTCCGGTGACATCGTCAAGGCGCTCGCCTGCGGCGCGGACGCCGTCATGCTCGGCACCACCCTGGCCAGGGCGACGGATGCCCCCGGCGGCGGATTCCACTGGGGCGCCGAGGTGCACCACCCGCAGCTGCCCCGCGGCAAGCGGGTCGAGGTCGGCACCGTCGCCCCGCTCGAGACCATCCTGTACGGCCCGACGCCGATCGCCGACGGCACCGCCAACCTCGTCGGCGCCCTGCGCCGGTCGATGGCGACCACCGGTTATTCGACCCTCAAGGAATTCCAGCGCGTCGAGGTGGTTGTCGCGCCGTACCGAACGAACTAGCGTCGAGGTACGCACCACCACCTCGATGGGAGTACGCACATGGCAACAGGGAATTCGGTCACGCGGTCGAACAAGCTGGGACCGGCGGAACGCGCCGCGGCCATTGAGAGGCTGAAATCCAAGGAGGTCGACATCCTCGTCGTCGGCGGCGGGATCGTCGGCGCGGGCAGCGCCCTCGACGCCGTCACCCGCGGACTGAGCGTCGGCATTCTCGAGGCGCGAGACTGGGCCAGCGGAACGTCGAGCCGGTCGTCCAAGCTCGTGCACGGCGGCATCCGCTATCTCGAGCAGCTCGATTTCCGCCTCGTTCGGGAAGCGCTCACGGAGCGCGGACTGCTCCTGCAGCGGATCGCCCCGCACCTGGTCAAGCCCGTGCGCTTCCTGTACCCGTTGAAGAAGCGGGTCACCGAGCGCTTCTATGTGGGTGCGGGCATGCTGCTCTACGACATCTTCTCGTACACCGGTGGCCGGCCGCCCGGCGTCCCTCACCACCGGCACCTGTCCAAGCGCCAGGTGATGGGCATGATCCCGAGCCTCGACGCCGACGCGACGGTCGGCGGTATCACCTACTACGACGCGCAGGTCGATGACGCCCTGTACACGGCGTCGCTCGTGCGCACCGCCTCGTTCTACGGCGCCCACGCGGCGAGCCGGGTGCGGGTCGAGGGCTTCATCAAGGTCGGCGAGCGGGTCGTGGGCGTGCGCGCGCACGACCTCGAGACCGGCGAACGCTTCGAGGTGCGCGCGAAGCAGGTCGTCAACGCGACAGGCGTCTGGACCGACGACACCCAGCGGATGGTCGGCGAACGCGGCACCTTCGAGGTGCGCGCGAGCAAGGGCATCCACCTCGTCGTGCCGCGTGACCGGTTCCAGTCGGCGATGGGGCTGCTGCTGCGCACGGAGAAGAGCGTGCTCTTCGTGATCCCGTGGGGCAGGCACTGGCTCATCGGCACCACCGACACCGACTGGCACCTCGACAAGGCGCACCCCGCGGCGACGGCCGCCGACATCGACTACCTGCTCGAGCACGTCAATTCGGTGCTGCGGGTGCCGCTGACCCGCGAGGACGTCGAGGGCGTCTACGCAGGTCTCCGGCCGCTGCTCGCCGGGGAGTCGGAGCAGACCTCGAAACTGTCCCGCGAACACCTGGTCGGGCACTCCGTTCCCGGTCTCGTCGTGATCGCCGGCGGCAAGTGGACCACATACCGGATCATGGCGAAGGACGCCATCGACGCGGCCGTTGACGCCCTCGACGGGAAGATCGCCCCGTCAACGACGCACGAGATCCCGCTGCTCGGTGCGGAGGGGTACAAGGCCGCGTGGAACAAGCGCACCCGCATCGCGACGGCATTCGCGCTGCACACCGTGCGGGTCGAGCACCTGCTCAACCGGTACGGTACCCTCACCGACGAGCTGCTCGACCTCATCCGGGAGAGCCCTGAGCTGATCGAGCCGCTCCCGGGAGCCGACGACTACATCCAGGCCGAGGTCGTGTACGCGGCCGGCCACCTGGGCGCCCTCCACCTCGAGGACGTCCTGGCCCGGCGCACCCGCATCTCGATCGAGGCCTGGGATCGCGGGGTCTCCGCGGCGCCGGTCGCGGCCAAGCTGATGGCCGGCGTGCTCGGCTGGGACGCCGAACGCGAGGAACGCGAGGTCGCGGTCTACCTCAAGCGCGTCGCCGCGGAACGCGCCTCCCAGCTCGAACCCGACGACGAGTCCGCCGACCGGGTGCGCCTCGAGGCTCCCGATATCGTCCTGACCGAGCGCTCGGCGATGGGCGACTCCGTCACGCACTGACACAGGCGATACCACCACCGGGCGGATGCCGGGCGCACGTCGTGCGCCCGGCATCCGACTGTGCCCGGCCGGGTGACGGGCGGCTTCGATAGACTAGGGCCCACTTGCCCATAATCTTCAGGAGTCGTAACCATGGTTGACGTTCGGCGGGTCAAGCTTCCCGGAGTGGGTGTGCTGCACACCTTCATCACCGATGACGGCGGCAAGGTCGGCGTCATCGCCCACCGCTCCGGGCACAGCGACCTCATCACCTTCGCGGACGACGAGGGCGGTCCAGACGCGAGCAAGGTCTCCCTCCGCCTCAACGAAGACGAGGCGCACACCCTCGCCGAACTCCTCGGCGGCACCCAGATCACCGAGTCGCTCACCGCGCTCGACCAGATCCCCGGTCTCAGCATCGACTGGTTCACGGTCGACTACGAGGATCACATCGCCGGCCAGACCCTCGGCAACCCCGCCGACCGCGGCATCGCCGGCCTCACGGTCGTCGCCGTCGTGCGCGGCGAGTCCGCCAACCCGGCACCGGCCCAGGACTTCCGGGTCTTCCCCGGCGACACCCTCGTCGTCGCAGGATCCCCGGAGAAGGTCGCCAAGGCCTTCACGTTCTTCCGCACCGGTGAACTCAAGGCCAAGACCGTCGACGCGCCCCCCGGGGGCTAACCAATGAACCTTGGCACGGACCTGATCACACTCGGCATCCTGCTGGTCGTGGCTTATGTGCTCGGGCGCGCCGCAAAACTGATCGGCCTGCCGTCCATCCCGATCTACATGATCGTCGGCCTGCTCGCGAGCCCGTACACCCACTGGTTCCCGCTCGACTTCCACTCCGCAGACATCGAGCTCATCGCCGTCTTCGGGCTCATCCTGCTCCTGTTCAGCCTCGGCCTCGAGTTCGACCAGGAGGAGTTCTTCAACGACGCCGGGAAACTGCTGCTCTCCGGCGGCTCATACGTCGTGATCAACATGGGCATCGGGTTCGCCTTCGGCATGATGGTCGGCTGGGGCACCCGCGAGGCCCTCGTCATCGCCGGCATGACCGGCACGTCCTCGAGCGCGATCATCACCAAACTCCTGATCGAGCTGCGCCGGCTCGCCAACAAGGAGACGCCGATGATCCTCGGCGTGACCGTGGTCGGCGACATCTTCATCGCGGTGTACCTGTCGATCGTCTCGGTCGTGCTGAGCGGCAAGACCGAGATCTGGCCGATCGTGCTGCAACTGAGCATCGCGTTCCTCTTCCTCGTCGTGATGTTCTCGCTCGCCCGGTGGGGCGGACGGGTCGTGTCCCGCCTGGTCCGCACCAAGGACGACGAACTCTTCACGATCCTGTTCTTCGGGCTTGCCGTGCTCTTCGCCGGCATCGGCGAGATCATCGGGGTGACGGATGCGATCGGCGCGTTCCTGATCGGTGTCGTCCTCGGCGCGAGCACATACCGCACCCGGCTCGAACGTGTCGCCGTCCCGTTGCGGGACATCTTCGCCGCCTTCTTCTTCCTCAACTTCGGCCTCGCGCTGCACATCAATGAGTTCGGTTCCGTCATCCTCGTGGTGCTCGCGGCGGTTGTGATGACCTTCGTGCTCAACCTGATCTCGGGGATGCTGCTGGCCCGGTTGCACTCGATGGGAATCTCCGAGGGGCTCAACGCCGCCGCGATCCTGGTGAACCGCGGAGAGTTCACGCTCATCCTCGCGACCCTCTCTGTCGGAGCGGGCCTGAACGGGCTACTCCAGCCGTTCGCGGGACTCTACGTGCTCACCATGGCCATCCTCGGTCCGCTCTTCGCCGCTAATTCCGAGAGGCTCGGCGCCCTGCTGCCCGGACGCCGCCGGAAGCGCGCGGGCGTCCGGCCCGACCGCGACCCGATGCACGCCGAGGAGTTCCGGCTCGTCGACGCGGCGACAGCGGGCGCGCTGAGCGACCAGGACGCGCAGCGCGCCGCCGCCCACCTCGGCGACCAGCCGCTGCCTTCATCACGGCCGGAGCCGCGGAAGCGCACGGACCACGACCGCCGCGCCGACCACGACGAACGGGCGGAACAGGCCGAACGCGGCGAATACGTCAAGCACGTGGTGGATGACGGCATCGACGAACTCGACGGGCCGACACCGCTGCCGGCCTCAGTCCGACCGAACACGGCCCCGCGCCCGAGCGCACGCGTGAACCCAGACCCAGACCCAGATGCCGATGACGAGACGCAGGCGCACGCACCTGCCGACGTGCATGTTCCTGCCGACTCGCACCCCGCCGCCGCCCCGGAATCGGACCGGGATTCCGGCGTCGATTCCGGTCAGGCCGCAGAGGCCGACGCAGACGCCGACCCGATGGCCGACTACGCCAAACGACTTTCGCGCACTCGCGCCCAGAGGGACAAGCCGGCACCCGACGCCGGGACAGGTGACTACCAATGATCCGCATGATGCTCCGCCCCCGCTGGATTCTCGCGCTCCTGCTCGCCCTCGCCGTCGCGGCCGGCTTCGCGGCGCTCGGGCGCTGGCAGCTCGAACGCGCCGTCGCATCCGGTGTGGTCGTCGAGAAGACCACCGAGACCGTGAAACCCCTCGCCGACGTCGTGACTCCCGGAGGCGCCCCGCGTGACGCGGCGACCGGCCAGCTCGTCACCGTCGACGGCAGTTACGTACCCGGCGACGAGCAGCTGATCAGCGACCGGTCCAACGACGGCGCCTCCGGCTACTGGGTCGTGAGCCACTTCATCGTCGGTGCGGCCGGCAGCGGAAGCAGCGCGGGCGCGAGCATCGCGGTCGCCCGCGGCTGGGCTCCGGACGAGGCGACAGCCCGGTCGACGATGGAAGGCCTCGCGTCGGCCCCGGCCAACCAGGTCGTCACCCTGGCCGGCCGGTTCCTCCCGACCGAAGCCCCCGTCGTTCCCGCAGACGGCCGTGACCCGCACGGCATGACGACCGTGTCCACCGCGGCCCTGATCAACCTCTGGGCCGGCTTCGACGGCACAGCGGTCTACCCGGGCTACATCGTCGACGGGACCGCGGCATCCGGTCTCACGGGAATCGATTCGCCGGCACCGCTCACGGATGCCTCCCTCAACTGGCTGAACATCTTCTACGCCATCGAGTGGGTCGTCTTCGCCGGCTTCGCCGTGTTCCTCTGGTACCGCCTCGTCCGGGACGCCTGGGAGCGCGAGGAGGAGCTCCGCGAGGAAGCGGCGATATCCGCCGGTTAGAATTGGCGCATGCCACTCGAACCCAAACGCGCTGATATCCCCAGCATCCCGGGGGCGTTGAAGCTCTACCAGACGTCCTCGATCATCACCGGCGTCTTCCTGCTGCTGCTCTGCGCCGAGGTCATCCTCAAGTTCGGCTTCCAGTACGAGCTCGAGCTCGGCGGCCCGTACGGGCTGCTCGTCCCGCGCGACACCGTCACCGCGTTCAATCTGAGCACCGCGATCCTGATCATGCACGGCTGGTTCTACGTGTTGTACCTGTTCGCGGACTTCCGGCTCTGGAGCCTGATGCGCTGGCCGTTCAGCCGGTTCCTGCTGATCGCCCTCGGCGGCGTGATCCCCACCCTGTCCTTCTTCCTCGAGGGCCGCGTCGCCCGCGAGGTCCGCGCCTGGCTTTCCGCCAGGGCACTTTCCGACGCCGAGGGTGCGGAGGCCCGTTCATGACTGCAGTTGCCGACCCGACCGTGGTCGTGACTCCGACGGAGGCGTCCGGCATCGACCGACCCGTGCTCGTGGTGGACTTCGGCGCCCAGTACGCCCAGCTGATCGCGCGCCGCGTGCGCGAGGCATCCGTCTACTCGGAGATCGTCGCACACTCGATCACCGCTGCGGAGGTCGCCGCGAAGAACCCGGTCGGGATCGTGCTGAGCGGAGGACCCTCGAGTGTCTACGCCGAGGGCGCCCCGACCTTCGACCCCGCGATCTTCGACCTCGGTATTCCCGTGCTCGGCATCTGCTACGGCTTCCAGGTGATGGCGACCGCCCTCGGCGGCGAGGTCGCCCACACCGGGCTCAGCGAATACGGGTCGACCCCCGTGACGGTCGCGAGCGGCGACAACGTCCTCCTCGCCGGGCAGCCGAACGAGCAGACCGTGTGGATGAGCCACGGTGACTCCGTCTCCCGCGCCCCTGCCGGCTTCGCGGTGCTCGCCTCGACCGGCTCGACCCCGGTCGCCGCGTTCGCGAACGACGAGCGCCGCCTCTACGGCGTGCAGTGGCACCCCGAGGTCAAGCACACCGAATTCGGCCAGGACGTGCTCGAGAACTTCCTGCACCGCGCCGCCGGGATTCCCGCCGACTGGAACAGCGGCAACGTCATCGCCGAACAGGTCGCGAAGATCCGCGCCCAGGTCGGCACCGGCAAGGTCATCTGCGGGCTCTCCGGCGGCGTCGACTCCGCCGTGGCCGCGGCGCTCGTGCACAAGGCCATCGGCGACCAGCTCGTCTGCGTCTTCGTCGACCACGGCCTGCTCCGCCAGGACGAACGCCGCCAGGTCGAGGAAGACTACGTCAAGGCCACCGGCGTGCGCCTCGTCACCGTGGACGTACGCGAGCAGTTCCTCGCCGCGCTCGAGGGTGTCAGCGACCCGGAGACCAAGCGCAAGATCATCGGCCGCGAATTCATCCGCACCTTCGAGCAGGCCCAGGCCGAACTCATCAGGGAGGCCGCGGAGAAGGACGGCGACCCGATCCGCTTCCTCGTCCAGGGCACCCTGTACCCAGACGTCGTCGAGTCCGGCGGCGGCAGCGGCACCGCGAACATCAAGAGCCACCACAACGTCGGCGGCCTGCCGGAAGACCTGAAGTTCGAGCTCGTCGAACCGCTCCGCACCCTGTTCAAGGACGAGGTGCGTGCGATCGGCGCCGAACTGGGTCTGCCGCCCGAGATCGTGCAGCGCCAGCCGTTCCCCGGTCCAGGCCTGGGCATCCGCATCGTCGGTTCGATCACTTTCGAACGGCTCGAACTGCTGCGGCACGCGGATGCGATCGTGCGCGCCGAGCTGACCGCCGCCGGCCTCGACGGGGTCATCTGGCAGTGCCCGGTCGTGCTGCTCGCGGATGTCCGTTCCGTCGGCGTCCAGGGCGACGGCCGTACGTACGGTCACCCGATCGTGCTGCGCCCGGTCTCCTCTGAGGACGCGATGACGGCCGACTGGACCCGCCTGCCGTACGACCTGCTCGCCCGCATCTCCAACCGCATCACGAACGAAGTGGATGGCGTCAACCGCGTCGTTCTCGACGTCACGTCGAAGCCGCCGGGAACCATCGAGTGGGAGTGAGCGCTCCCCGCTGAGCGACTCCCGCTGCAGCACGAAAGAAGCACCCTCGTCGTCGAGACGAGGGTGCTTCTTTCGTAACCGGGCGAAGGCGGTGCGTTTCCGGTGCGCTCCGGGTGGCGATCACCGGAACGTGACAGCTGTCATGGGGCAGCGGTGACAGGAGGGACTTCCGGCGTCGTGGCATCCGCGTGAGGATGAGTGGGAAGCGTCGACGGGAGCCGTTTCGGCTCTCCGTCGTCTCCCGCGGAGGCCTCCTCGCGGCGGCAGCCGGCCGGGCATTCCGGTCGGGGCGTCGTCCCCGGACGAAGGTGACGCCCATGGATTCCACGGTTCCGGAAACACGCGGGTTCGATGATGAGCCGCGCTCGCCGGGCGCTGCGCCCCGGAGCGTCCCTGCCGAGGAATCCGCACCGCGGCACCGCATCCACTCCGACGGCGATGAGATCGCCGCGGAGGCCATCGTCCTGTTCCGGAACGCCGCGGCCCGGCCGCGCGTCGAAGCCGTGTACACCGGCGCGGACGGCTGGGTCGACGTGCCGGGACGCGCCGTGTTCACCCGTGCGCTCGCGGATCACTACCGGCAGGCGGGCGTCGCGATGGTCCGGTTGGCCTGGCGGTTCCGCACCCGCACCTTCTCGATGAGCCGGGCGACCGCGCGGCCCGGCGGGCCGGACGGGCAGTGGCGCGTCGAGGCTTCGTCCTCCCCGCACTGACCGCCCGGGCGTTGGTCGGGACTTCTGGGCAGATCTCCACCCCGTTCGGGGGGTTTTTCGCTGTCGGTGTTTGCTAGAGTCCATACGCGACCTTCCACTTCACAACTGCCGTGATCGCGGGCAGTCGTCCGACGTCGGGAGGGGGCAGGGATGAGCTTCGACACCACCCAGCCCGCACTTCCCGCACCGGTGAAGGGGCAGGGCTCGCAGATCCGGGTGTTGCTCGTCGAGGATCACGTCCTCCTGCGCACGGCGCTCCAGGCCGTCTTCTCGCTCGAAGCCGACATCGAGGTCGTTGCCGCGATCGGCGACGGCGCCGAGGTCCTCTCGACGGTGCGCCGGACCGCTCCCGATGTCATCGTCCTCGACATCCACCTGCCGACGATCGACGGCCTGGGGCTGTTGCCGCTGATCCAGGCCGCCGACCCGCGGGTGAAGGTGCTGCTGCTCGCGAGCCATCCGCGCCCCGGTGACGTCCGCCGCGCCATCCAGGGCGGCGTGGACGGCTTCCAGCACACGGACCTCGCCTCAGAGCGCCTGATCGCGGTCATCCGGAAGATCCGGGCCGGCGAACGCGTGGTCGACCCGCAGCTCGCGATCAACGCGATGATGCACGGAGAATCACCGCTCACCGCGCGGGAGACCGAGGTCCTTTTCCTCGCGGCGGGGGGACGGAGTGCCCCAGAGGTCGCACGCGCCCTGCACCTGAGCCCTGGGGCCGTCCGGAACTACCTCTCGGCGGCATCCGCCAAGCTCGGGGCGAGCAACCGGTCAGAGGCGATCCGCATTGCGACAGACAAGGGCTGGATCTGAGCCGGCCTCCGGCTCTGCGACCCCTGCCTTAACGACGTGAAGTCGGAGATCTTCCTGACGAAAATCTCCGACTTCACAGTGTGTGCGGCGATGTCCTGCTCTCGCCAGGGTGCGAGCGAGCTAGTTTCGCGAGATCGCGAAGAGGCGGAGCAGCTCGACGTAGAGCCAGACGACAGTCACCATGATGCCGAACGCGCCGGACCAGCCGTACTTGCGGGCGACCCGGTTGTTGACGCCACGCTGGATGAAGTCGAAGTCGAGCACGAGGGAGTACGCGGCCATGAGCACCGCGAGGATTCCGATCGCGACGCCGAGCGGGATGCCGAAGATCTTCACGTTGCTGCTGAGGCCGAACGGGCTGTCGACGGCGCCGAAGGCGACGAGGCCGAAGTTGAGCATCGAGAACACGAAGTAGCCGACCATCGCGATCAGGAAGACCTTGGTCGCGCGCTTCGAGGCGCGGATCTTGCCGCTTGCGAACAAGGCGAGGGTCACACCGACGACCACGAGGGTCGCGAGCACGGCCTGGACGACGACGCCAGGGTAGATGGCCTCGAAGATGTACGAGATACCGCCGACGAAGAGGCCTTCCGCTGCGGCGTACGCGAGGATCAGGCCCGGTGACGGCTCCTTCTTGAAGGCGTTGACCAGGCCGAGCACGAGGCCGGCGATCATGCCGAGGAACGGCAGGAACGGCATCGTGGGAGTGAGCAGCCAGCTGGCCGCTGCTGCGACGAGCAGAAGGGCGAAGCTCAGCGTGGTCTTCACGATGGTGTCTTCGTAGGTCATCCGGCCGGTGTCCTGCGAGCCTGCGGACGGCGCTTCGTAGATGCGCTGCAGGTCAGCTTCGGTCAGGCCGTTCGCTGCCGCGGATCCTTGTGCGGCAAAGGCGGGATTGCGCGAGAATGCGGGGTTTGAGGATGCCATGTTCCTAAGATCTCAATCAGCTCGGGTATTGTCAACGCCGGGGATCCGGCACTACGCCGGTGGGCGTTTCTGAGAGTCTATTCAGCCCTGCTGGGCGTCTGCCTTGTAGATCCTGAGGGGTTGTCCCCGGTGTCGCCTGTTCCGGCCGTTTCGCCGGCCGGCGGCGGATTGAGCCGCGCCCAGCGTCGCCGTGCGAGAGCGCGGGCGACCCACGCCGCGGCGATCACGGTCACCGAACCGGCCACGTCTCCGACCCAGTTCTGCGACGAGTTGTGCAGCGACAGCTTGAGGGCGAAGCTCACGACGACGGGGGCGAGCAGCACGAGGTAGCTGATCCCCGGCCGGTGCCGCACGAACAGCCAGCACGCGAGGAGTACGGCGAACGCGCCGGTGAAATCGGGGCCGGCCAGGAGCGTGAGCGCGGCGATTTCCGCGGGGAGGATCACCAGCAGTCGCCGCCAGAGGGCCCCGGGCAGCGCGAGCCAGCCGAGCAGCTGCACGGCGGGCCCGATGGCGAGGAAGAAGAGACTGTAGGTGCTCGTGAGGTTCGTCGCGGCAACGCCGAGGGCGATGGCAGAGACTCCGAGCGTGAGGCGGGCGCGATACACCGCCGGCGAGTGGCGCCGGGTGTCGGGTTCCCTCCAGAGTGTCATGGCTTCGAGTCTGCCAGCAGCGCGTATGGTCAGGGAATGCAACCGATCGTGATCGGTCACCGCGGGGCGAGCGGTTACCGGCCGGAGCACACCCGCGGCGCCTATGAGCTCGCGGTTGCCCTCGGTGCGGACGCGGTCGAACCCGACGTCGTCGTCACCCGCGACGGCGTGCTCATCGTGCGTCACGAGAACGAGATCTCCGCGACGACGGATGTTGCGGCCCATCCCGAATTCGCCGCTCGCCGCACCCGGAAGGTCATTGACGGCATCCGCATGACGGGCTGGTTCACCGAGGACTTCACCTGGGCCGAGCTGCGCACCCTGCGAGCTCGCGAACGGCTGCCGGCACTCCGCAAGGCCAGTGCGTCCTTCGACGGCCGATTCCCGCTGCTGCGGTTGCGCGACGTGTTCAAGCTCATGGACCGGGTGTCCAGCCGGGCGAGGCGCCCGGTCGGCGTCGTCGCCGAGATCAAGCACGCGAGCTATTTCGAGTCGATCGGCCTCCCTGTCGACGAACTCTTCGCCGCCGAGGTGAACACCGCCGGCTGGAACGCCGGCGACGGGCGGCTCACGATCGAGAGTTTCGAACGCACCCTGCTCGACCAGGTCTACGCACGCGGCATCTATGGGAAGCGGATCTTCCTGCTCGAGGCGACGGGGAAACCGGCCGACCAGGTGCGCCTGCTCGGCCGCTCGGCCCCCGACTACGCGGACTACCTGACCGACCAGGGCCTCTACGGGCTGAGCGGTCTCGTCGACGGCGTCAGCGTGCCGAAGTCGCTCGTCCTCGAGATCGGGGCGGACGGACACGTCACGGGAGCTTCCGATCTCGTCGACGCCGCCCACGCCGCCAACCTCGAGATCTACTGCTGGACGCTGCGCCCGGAGAACGTGTTCCTTGCGAAGACCTTCCAGCGCGGGCGGTTCCGCGCCGACTTCGGCGACTGGCAGACCGAGTTCCGCACCATCATGGGCACCGGGATCGACGGGGTCTTCGCCGACCACCCCGACCTCGCCGTGGCGGTCCGTGACGAACTCGCCGCAGAGGCCCGCGAAGACCGCTGACCCGGGCGGCCGCCGGTCGACGTGCCTCCGGTCGACGTGCTGCCGGCAACGCCGGCATGCGGCCGGG
>NZ_JASJVF010000060.1:0-15781 GCF_035019805.1 Cryobacterium sp. 10I1 | reverse complement strand
CCGGAAGCCCAGCTCCTCAGCGATTACTGCCTGCGCTCGATCTACTTCCTGGACGAACCGGAGCACCGCGGTGTCGCCGTGGTCCAAACCCCGTCGTTCCCGCAGGGCGGCCAGTGCACCGGGCGATTCTTCCCGGGGATCCGCAGCCTCCTGCACCGCAGCGCGTCCCGGTATGGAGCCTCGTTCTGGGTCGGGTCCACCGCGCTCATCCGCACGAGTGCCCTCGGCGATTTCCGTAGCGGTCGGGCCGGGGGAGTAGCGGCCGTGCCCGCCGAAGTGGATGCCCCCCGCGGCCTGGCCATGCCGGCCCGCGCCGCGTCCGGGCCGTCCTCACCGCCCTCGCCGTCCGCACCTGGCTCGGTCTCCGCGGTCGACCTGGGCGTGCGCGGCTGGACGCTCGCGAATTTCCCGGAGCGTCTCAGCTTCAGCCCGGCGGCCCCCGGATTCGGTTCGGTCATCGTGCAGCACCGCCGCCCGCTCCTCGGCGACGCCGTTCTCCTGCCCCGGATCTGGCGGCAGCTGCGCCGCGAGTTCGGGGCCGGGCGGTCCGCTGGCGGGAGCGGTCGTTCGCCCCGGTGGACGCCGCGCTGAGGGACGGGCGTCGCCGGGCGTCCGTTGTGCACACAAGAGGTCGCCGGAGGCGGTAAGCTTTCTAAGTTGTCTCCTGCAGAATGCGCTTCTCGAAGTGTGTTGGCGGAGGGTGACGGGCTGTAGCGCAGCTTGGTAGCGCACCTGACTGGGGGTCAGGGGGTCGCAGGTTCAAATCCTGTCAGCCCGACCAAATGTCCCGGAAACTCAAGGGTTTCCGGGACTTTTTGGTTAGAGGATTTAACGAGAGCCCCGCGCTACGCGAGCGGTCTCATCGAGGCACCCGGCTAAAACCGTAAAGGCCCACGGAACGTCTAGGCTCCTGAGGTCATCCGGGCGGTCGTGTCGAAGGTCTCGTGGACCTCTCGGTCGGCCGCGACGGGCAGCGCTAGAACTCACACCCGCGTGGGAGCGCAGTACGTCCATGTCGAGAGCGGCATCCGGGGTTCCCGGGGGCGAGCATCTCTTCGCTTCCCGAGTCGTCTGCGCTCACCATGAACGGCCGTAGCCGCGTGATTGCTGGGATGCCCATTCCCCCACCCGTTTCGAACGCCCGCGGGGTGAACGCTGGCCTTTCCATCAATCAAGAACCTCCATCGAAACCGGGGGGTGATACTACTGTTGCCGTATGTTCATGAACGAGCCGCTGCCCAGCCACCCCGCTCCGGATAACCCGTCAGGGAAGCTGATTCTCTTGCGCCATGGGGAGACGGAGTGGTCGAAGGAGGGTAAACACACTGGACTCACGGATGTTCCGCTCACCGACCGGGGAGAGGAACTGGCCCGCGGCGCGGGCAGGTTAGTGGCCGGCTACGATTTCTCCCTCGTGCTGACCTCGCCGCTGCAGCGTGCGCGACGCACTGCTGAGCTCGCTGGCCTTCAAGCGGAGGTTGATCCGCTTCTCATTGAGTGGGACTACGGCGGGTACGAGGGGCGTACGACGCGCGATATCCGCAGCGAACTCGGCTACAACTGGAGCGCATTCACCCACGGCGTGATTCGTGGTCACACGCCCGGTGAGACGGTCGAGGAGGTCGCCGCCCGCGCGTCGCGGGTGCTCACGCGGGTGCTGCCTGCCATGGAGGAGGGAAATGTCGCCCTGATCGCGCACGGCCATTTCCTGCGCATTCTCACCGCCGTGTACCTGAGGATGGCCCCTCGATTCGGTGCTCAAATCACCCTGGATGCTGGATCAGTCTCCGTGCTCAGCTTCTACCGTGAGCAGCCGGCCATCGTGTCTTGGAACTACGGAGCCGAACTTCCCTTGGTGCCCTCGGAGTCCTAAGACGCAACTCAGGCTGCCCAAGGACTTGCGATTCGGTGCCGGCTGCTGGTGCGCCGGCATGTGAGCGAGGTTGAACATTTCGCGGATGCGGCTGCCTGGGCGAAACCGTCGGACCTAGAACTGCGCGGCCTAAAAGCGCGCGGTACCTCGCAACGGGCGGGGCCGGCCATCCGGGTCCATGACGAAGCGCCCGATGGGGACCGCCCAGAGCCGCTGGATGCGCGTGACCGGTTCGGGAGTGTGGTGGCGCACTCGTCCCGTGGGGCGGGTCGCGCGGTGGCCGGTTGCGTGCCAGTCGTCGAGGCCGTCGGCGGTGGTGTTCCACAGGCGGAGCGCGGCGGCGGGGTCGCCGAGCGCGGGATCGTCCGGGTCCAGGCCCAGGTGTTCCGACCACAGTTGCAGGCGGAGGTCCCGGGCCAGACGCCCGGAAGCATCGGGGCCGTTCCCTGCGCCGGGTGCTTCCGGGGTGCCCGGGGTGGTATCGATGACGGCGCACGTGAGCTCGCTGTCGGTGGTCCACGATCGGCGATTGAAGTTGTCCGAGCCACAGGTGACCCACGTGTCGTCGACGATGCAGACCTTGGCGTGCACGTAGATCGGAGTGCCCGCGGCGTTCTCGAGGTCGAAAACGCCGACCCGGCCTGGCGCGGCGCGGCGGAGCATGCTGAGTGCCCGCAACTGGCCCAGCCGGCTTGCCGGCCCGGCGAGACGCCCGTCGGAGTCGGGATACCGGGGCACGACGACGATCAGGGTCAACTCGGGGTTGCGTGTGAGGGCCGCCGCGAGAGCGGCTGCGACTTCCGTGGACCACAGATACTGGTCCTCTATGTAGATCAGCGAGCGCGCGCGGGCGAAGGCCTTCCCGTAGGCGCGGGCAATGCTGCGCTCCCCGGCAGGCGCGAACGGGAACGGTGGGCGCTTCACACCGTAGGTGCGCAGCAGCTGCACGGCGTGCGGGCCCGCCGGCGGCGGTGGTGGCGCGGATTCCGGCAGGGGCCTGGGGTGCCGGGGCATGCGGGCGAGACGCTGTAGCAGCATCCGGTAGGGCGTGCGCCGGTCCAGTGGGTGAGGGTCGTTCCATCGCTCGGCGAACACCGCCAGTAGGTCTGCCACCACGGGGCCGTGCAGTTCGAGGGAGGCATCGTGCCACGGCGGGCGTTTGCCGTACCGCGGATCCATATCCAGCGCCTGCGGGTCTCCCGTGTGTCCGGCGTCGTCCCGGCGGCCGTGGCAAAGGTCGAGTCCGCCGACGAACGCGATGTCCCGCGACGGGTCGTCCCGACGGCGGATGACGAAGAACTTCTGGTGATGCGAGCCGAAGAGGCGCACGCGCTGGTCCAGCAGCACCTCGCCGCCAGCCTCGTTGATCTCGCGACCCAGCCGTTCGTTGGAGCGGCCGCTCATCGGGGCCGACACGCTTTCCCCGTGGGATCTCCAGACGAGGCCGCGCACTTCCACTCCCGAGCGGGCCAGTCCAGCGAGCAGATCGCCGATCGATGGCCCGTCCGGCAGCATCCGCTCGTCGGCATCGCCACGCCAGTCGGTGAACCAGACGCGGTCTCCCGCCTGCAACGCCGTCAACTCCTCGTGCAGCCGGGCGAAGTAGGTGGTGCCATGCACCAGGGGCACCACGAGGTTGCCCTCCGACCAGGCCGGCGATCCGGCACTACCCGCATGCACGTCCGTGGACAGGTTTCCGCGCTCGGCCCGGCTGAGGAACCAGGTACTCGGATCAGTGCGCACGCGATGCACTTTACGGCACGACCGATCCGAGGCCGAGGATCACTCCTGCACATCCTCGGGTGGGATAAGGGATCCGTGGAAGTGCTGCTGCCGGAACCATCCCGATGTGCCTCCACCGGGGATCTGATGCAGCCAAACGGGCAATGAAACGACCGTGATGTCTCCTTCAGGAGCAGCCGCGTGGATTTCGCACATGGACTGGCTCACCGACCCGCCGATCTACCTTCCACTTTGCGCCGAGGATCGAGCGTTTTCAATCGTTCCATCCGCGAAAGCGGAAGAACGTCCGTAACTTCCTTGGCGGTGCCGGTGTTGCTCGACGTGTCGGTCACGGTTCAGCGCTCCTAGTGCGTGCGGCCCTCGACGGGTGTGGGGCATCGAGCCGGTGTGCCGGTCAGCCCCCGTTGGAGACGGTCGTGGCGGTCGGGGAGATCGCGTCCTCGGGCCAGGCCGACTCGTACGGGTGGCCGGTCAGCTTCTCGACGACCACACGGGCCTCGGAGGTGACCTCGTCCTTGGAGCCGCCGGCCTCGAGGCGGTCGATCTCGGCGCGCAGAACTGCGTGGTTCTGCGGGTCGAGGTACATGAACCGTGAGATGGCGAACGCGATAGCGATGAGGACGAGCGGCCCGACGATGACGACGAGTGCGATGACGTGCTGGGTGCCGGAGCTCTGAACGAGGGGGCAGGAGTTGAGGCACGAGGCGTCGAGCTGCACGCCGCCCTCGCTGCCGGGCTTGAGGAATCCACCCAGGTCCAGGAACCACGAGACGATGAGGGTCGCGACCGCGCCTGTCGACTTGCGGCCGAAGGTCATCACCGCGGCATAGATTCCGGCGCGGTCCTGGCGGGTCATAATCCGGTCGACGTCGGGGATGAACGGGAAGACGTTCCACGGCGTGAACTCGAGGATGGATCGTCCGGCCTGATACGCGAGGCCGACGATGACGAGCAGCACCATCGTCGAGGACGGCTGGATGAGGTAGATCGCGCCGAGGGCGAGCAGGCAGGCGATGATCACGGAGTAGGACATGGCAAACAAGTAGCGCGGGCCCTTGCGGATCATGAGGAATGCGGCGAGCACCGTGGTCGGCAGCCCGATGATGGACAGCGCCTGGAGGGTGAGGCCGAAAGACTCGCTGCCGTGCACGGCGTACACGACGAAGAACGTCAGCGCTGTGGCGAAGATGTCCTTGCCCGTAAAGGAGAAGAGATAGATCGCCAGGTGCTTGCGGAAGCTCGAGTTCTTGAACGTCGAGCCGAAGTCCTTGAGGTTGTCGGTAATGAGCTTTCCGACAGGCACCTTGGGCTGGGCGTCGAGCTCCGCGAGGAACTCCGGGGTGAGCTTGCGCTCCCAGGTGGTGAAGTACGTCGTGATGACGGCGCCGGCGAACAGCACGGAGAAGATGAGACCGGTGATGAGGTAGGCGTTCGGGTTGTTCGTCCCCTTGATCTGGGCCGGGATGAAGAAGACGAGGAAGGTGCCCGTGGCCGACAGGAACATGCGGGTTGAGCTGAGCTTCGTCCGCAGCTTGTAGTTGTCCGTCATCTCGGTGGGCAGGGTCTCCCACGGGATGAGAATCATCGCCATGATCATCTCAACAGCCAGGTAGACGATCAGGTAGTACCAGAAGCCCTGTTGCGAGATCCACAGCAGGGGGAAGACGACGAGGAGCAAGGGTGCGCCGATGAGCAGGAAGAAGTGGCGGCGGCCGAACTTTTTGCCCAGGCGGGTCCGATAGAAGTTGTCGGTCAGCGGGCCGATGATGAGGCTGACGACCGCGTCGACGATGCGGGCGATGAAGAGGATCGTGCCGGCTTGGACGGCGCTGACGTCCCCGTAGGTCGTGAAGAAGTACAGCATCAGGCCGCTGATGATGGTGTTCCAGCCGCCGCCCATGAGGTCCAGGACACCGAAGCCGATGCTCCGGGCAAGCGTGATGGGTCGGGCCGTGTACACGCGTGGGGTCGATTTGTCGATGAGGGGGCTCACGTCATTGTGCCTTCTGCTTCAGGGTCCCAGGCTCGTTCCGGGGATGTCTGCACACTACCATACAAGCACACATGCGTGTGTGATCGAGGCATGAGCACAGCGATATACGGATCCTTCCCTGTGCCGACACGGCCGAGCTCAGCGACTAGGTCCGGCTCAGCGCTTCCTCATCGGCCGCAACATTCTTCTGCACGGCGAACTGGGTCCGGTGTAATTCCTCGTACCGACCACCCACAGCCAGCAGTTCCTCGTGCGTACCGCGCTCCACGATCGAGCCGTCCTCAACCACGAGGATCAGGTCCGCGTTGCGGATGGTGGAGAGGCGGTGTGCGATCACCATCGCCGTCCGTCCCTTGAGCGCCTCGCTGAGCGCCGCCTGCACGGCGGCCTCAGACGTCGAGTCCAGCGCCGCCGTTGCCTCATCGAGGATGACGACGCGCGGCTGGGCGAGCAGGAGTCTCGCGATGGTCATCCGCTGGCGCTCACCCCCGGACAGCCGGTAGCCACGCTCTCCCACCATGGTGTCCAGCTGGTCCGGCAGCGACCGGATAAGCGGCTCGAGCCGCGCACGGCGGACGGCGTCCCACACCTCGTCGTCGGACGCCTCCGGCCTCGCAAGGCGCAGATTGGAGAGGATGGTCTCGTGGAACAGGTGGCCGTCCTGCGTCACCATGCCCAGGCTGTGCCGCATGGAGACGAACGTGACATCGCGGACATCCGTCCCCGCGAGGCGTACGGCGCCGCTGTCGACGTCATACAGGCGCGAGAGGAGCTGCGCAATTGTGGACTTTCCGGCACCGGACGAACCAACGAGGGCAACGGTCTGCCCCGGCTCAATCCTGAAGGACACGCCGTGCAGCACCTCCTCGCCGCCGCGGGTGTCCAGCGTGGAAACCTCTTCGAGGGAGGCGAGGGAGACTTTGTCCGCGGACGGGTAGGCGAAGCGGACGTTGTCGAACTCGACGGCCACTGGGCCTTCGGGGATGGGGACGGCGTCGGGCTTCTCCTGGATGAGCGGTTCGAGGTCCAGCACCTCGAAGACGCGCTCGAAGCTGACCACCGCGCTCATGATCTCCACCCGTGCGTTTGCCAGGCCGGTGAGCGGCGCGTAGAGGCGGGTGAGGAGGAGCGCCAAGGTGACCACGTCACCCGTATTCAGCTGGCCGGCGAGTGCGAGGGAGCCGCCGAGCCCGTACACGAGCGCCAGAGCGAGAGCAGAGACGAGCATCAGTGCGGTGAAGAAGACGAACTGCAGCATCGCGGTCCGGACCCCGATGTCGCGGACGCGGGCGGCGCGGACGCGGAACTCCTCGGCCTCCTCGTCGGGCCGGCCGAACAGCTTGACGAGGGTGGCGCCGGGCGCCGAGAAGCGCTCGGTCATCTGCGTACTCATGGCGGAATTGTGGTCGGCGGCCTCGCGGCGCAGCGCGGCGAGGCGGCTGCCCATGCGGCGCGCGGGCACCAGAAAGATGGGGAGCATGATCACGGCGAGAACCGTCACGAGCCAGGACGTGCTGAGCATGACGATCAGGGTGAGGGTCAGCGCCACGAGGTTCGTGACCACGCCGGACAGCGTGCCGCTAAAGGCCTGCTGAGCGCCGATCACATCGTTGTTGAGGCGGCTCACGAGGGCGCCCGTCCGCGTGCGGGTGAAGAACGCGATCGGCATCTTCTGCACGTGGTTGAAGACGGCAGTGCGGAGGTCCAGGATCACGCCTTCGCCGATCCGCGCCGAGTACCAGCGCGTCACGAGTGATACGGCGGCGTCGGCCACGGCCACGAGGGCGATGACCACTGCGATCCAAACGATCGTGGTGACCGCGCCCTGGGCGACGATGACGTCGACCACCTTGCCGGCGAGTACCGGCGTCGCGACCGCGAGGAAAGCTCCCACGATGGAGAGGGTGATGAAGATCAGAAGCTTGGACCGGTAGGGCACCGCGAACGTCAGGATCCGCCGAACGGACTCACGGGAGAAGCCGTTCTTGCCGTCCCTGGCGGAAGAGATCTTGTACAGCGAGCTCCAGGCCGCGCTTTCCATGCTCATTGAGGTTCCTTCCGTGGGCAGAAGGCCCAGCTTAGATGGCGACGTGCCCCAGCTCGCTGTTCTCCGCTGCGCCGGCTCCGAGGCGGAAGTCAAGACGGTTGTCATCGTGGTTGGTGGTCGTGGTGGTGTTCCAGCCGGGGAACAGCCGGAGACTGACCCCGCGGCCGGGCCGAAGGAGCGGGCCCGGTCGGCGAACCACCGCCTCGACCCAAGTCGGTCAGCGGCACGATGCTGAAATCTTGTGAGCTAGGCTAACAAAAAGCTTGATGTTAGCGATCACTTTCGGCCAAAGAGCCCACTGGCGTGGCATCCAAGTCCCATAACCGGGAAGGGCATGCGTCAGAGTGGACAGCTGCGATAGGGAATAGCTGAGCACACCATAATGTGCCGCGCTCCATTTCATCGCCGAGAACGCACTCATGGCACAACGGCCTAGGCCCGAGACGACGTCCCGGCCAGCCATCCTTCCTAGTGATCAACCGGGGCTGAAACTAGTTCCTCACTCGGAGTGAAAAATGGAAAAAGAAAAAAAGATCGACAGCAAGTTCATCTACTTCTTCGGATCATTCGGAGGCATCCTTTTCGGCTACGACATCGGAGTCATGACTGGGGCGCTCCCGTTCCTGCAAAGCGACTGGGGCCTTGACGATGCCGCCATCATCGGTTGGGTAACCTCTGGCGTCATGTTCGGCGCCATCTTCGGTGGCGCTGTGGCCGGACAGCTTTCCGATCGATTCGGACGGCGCAAGATGATTCTCGCCGCAGCGGTCGTCTTCATGCTCGGATCAATTCTCTGCGGCCTGGCACCCGAGGATGGTGTCATCTATCTGGTCATCGCCCGAATCTTCCTGGGGCTGGCGGTCGGCGCGGCGTCCGCATCGGTTCCCGCGTACATGTCCGAGCTTGCACCCGCGCGGCTACGTGGACGCTTGTCCGGCCTGAATCAGACAATGATTGTCTCCGGCATGCTGATCTCATACATCTTGGATTTCCTGCTGAAGGATCTGCCCGAAGCGTGGGCGTGGCGAGTGATGCTCGCGACGGCCGCAGTGCCGGCTGTGATTCTGTATCTGGGCGTGTTGCGGTTGCCCGAATCGCCCCGGTTCCTGGTGAAAGTCGGCAAGGAAGACGAGGCACTCACGGTACTTCGCTACATTCGCCGCCCAGACGAGGTCGATGCCGAGCTCAGATCGATCACAGAAACGGCCCAAGTCGAGAAGCAGGCGGCTGGCAATACCTCACTTGCAACGTTGTTCGACAGCAAGTACCGGTATCTCGTCATTGCGGGTGTCGGTGTCGCCGCGTTCCAGCAGCTCCAAGGTGCCAACGCGATCTTCTACTACATCCCGTTGATCGTGGAAAAGGCCACAGGTAATGCGGCAAGTTCGGCGCTGATGTGGCCGATCATCCAGGGCGTGCTCCTAGTGCTCGGCTCATTGCTGTTCCTGGTGATCGCGGACAAGTTCAACCGACGCCTCTTGCTGACCGTGGGCGGCACGATCATGGGTGTGTCCTTCCTGCTGCCCGCGATACTGAATACCGTGATGAAGGACGCGAACCCGATGATGATCGTGGTGTTCTTGAGCATCTACGTGGCAGCCTATTCGTTCACGTGGGCCCCACTCACCTGGGTGATCGTTGGAGAGATCTTCCCAATGGCGATTCGCGGCAGGGCCTCTGGTATCGCATCGTCCTTCAACTGGATCGGATCGTTCGCTGTCGGTCTCTTGTTCCCGATCATGACCGCACTGATGAGCCAGGACGCGGTGTTCGCGATCTTTGGTGCCATTTGCATTCTTGGTGTCATCTTCATTCGGACTCGTGTCCCCGAAACTCGTGGCCGCACGTTGGAGGACATCGAAACCAAAAGTATTCCGACCCAGAAAGCTTTCGCTTCTTACGAGAGGGCAGGAAGGTGACGATGTTCTCCGAAAATTCGGGCGCTGCGTGCAAGAGTTACGGCGGATGCGACATATTCAGTAGGTGAGCATCGCCGACACCCCAGCCACCGCGGACAGGAGCGAGGGAGTGGCGCTGCCTGACAGTGCGGACCCGCCCACGACTGCGGCCGATGTGGACTGGTTCACCGTGATGGTCCGCGAGTACTCGACCGCGCTCATCCGCTATTTCGCCCGCCGCGGGCCGCGTCAGGATGCCGAGGACCTGGCCGCTGAGGTCTTCGCGACAGCCTGGCGTCGACGCAACGACGTGCCCCGGGAGGCCGTGCTGCCGTGGCTGTATCGCACGGCGGGATTCACGCTCGCGAATGCGCGCAGGAAGCACATCGATCTTCCGGTCGACGAGGTGCCCGAGTCGGGCGTGGCGCGAGTCGACGGCGATCCGGAGCTGAACAGCCTGTTCGATGCGGAACTCCGTGGCGCGCTGGCAAGCGTGAGCGAGCGCGACCGGCAGATCCTTCTTCTGCACGCGTGGGAGGGCCTGGACGGAGCCGAGCTCGCCGAGGTGCTCGGTATCTCCCGATCCGGGGCGGACGCCGCGCTGTCGCGTGCGCGCAAGCGATTGCGAGAAGCCTGGGGCGAGCGGATGTCGTTCTAGGGCTTCTGCAAGATGCGGCACGGAGCGCACATATACCAGGTGAACCGAAAGCCCGGAGGCTGATTGACATGAACGACGACGACAAACAACAAGACCCGGTCGCCCGGCTGCGTGCCGCCGACCCCGCGGGGGATATCGAGGCACGTGCCGGGTTCGCCGACGAGGTCGTCGCTCGGATGACCGGCCCTGAGGCTGAACCGATGTCCGGATCGGCACCCGTGGCCGACCTGGAGACGGCACGAGCACGCCGACGGCCGCGCTGGCTCCCGTTCGTCGCGGTCGCGGCGTCGATCGCGATCGTCGGTGCCGCGGGATACGGGATCGGAGCGAGCGAAGGCGGGCCGAAGAGCCTGGCCGACGGCGCTGCTCCGCCCATCACTCTGCAGTCCAATGGGCGCCCCGACAGCGTCGCGCACGGCGGAATGGAGACATCCGTGGGTTCTGGCGCCGCGACCGACCAGAAGATGTCTTCCTCGACCTACCCCCACGGATCCGGCCGGAACGCCTTCAGCGCGTCCGGTCTTGGCACACAGGCGGGCACAGCTCAGGCCTACGCCTACGACCCTCGTTCGGCATCCAGCTCAGACAAGGTCACCGCGCTCGCCGCGGCGCTCGGCATCGGGTCACCAGCCGAACTGCGGGACGGCAGCTGGGTCGCCGGCCCGCAGGATGGCAGCGCCCCGAGCCTGTCCGTGAGTCTCGACGGCATGCTGTCCTTCTACTTCCAGAACCCGCAAATAAACCCGTGGAAGTGCGAGGGTGACAGCGCCTGCGAGCCGACCGGCCAGCCGCCGAGCGAAGACGCCGCGATCGGAGCGCTTCGTGCGCTCCTCGCCGCCGCCGGCCGGGACCCCGCCGAGTTCGAATTCACCTCTCAGGTGTCGGAGGGCTCTCCCACACGAACCGTCACGGCAAAACCGGTCATCGACGGGCAGCAGGTCGACCAGGGCTGGTCCTTGGAGATGGCCGAAGGTGGTGTCGTCAACGCCAACGGTGCCCTCGCCGACGTCATCGCTCTGGGAACGTACCCGGTGGTCAGCGAGCAAGAGGGCTTCGAACGCCTCTCAGACCCGCGGTTCAGCGGAGCGGCGACGTCTCTGCCGATCGCCCTCCGCGATCAGGCGTCGACGACCGAGGAGTGGGTGGCACCGACGGAGCCGCCGGCAACACCAGTCGCCGGCACCTCGGTCTCCTGGCCGGTGAACAAGGTCGAGATCGTCAGTGCACGCCTAGGTCTCACCACCCAGTGGCAGCCGGACGGGAGCGTCCTGGTGGTTCCCGCGTTCGCATTCACGGATGCCGAGGGCGGCACCTGGTCGGTTCTCGCCGTCGCGGAATCGAAGCTGGACTTCCGGGCCTTCTAGACCATGACAGTCGCATCGGGCGACTATTTCATTCGCCGGTTCGTGCAGAGGCTGCTCTGCGTCGTGTCACGGGCGACCGCGGCGTTGGTTGACGAACCACTCATGGATCCAAGGATCGCGATCGTCTCGATGCAGGACCGAGTTGTCAGTCTCGGGCATGTCCGGATGGATCACCGCGTGCGTTCCTCCGACGACGTCCACCTGGAATCCATCGATATCGACACTGTCCCCGGGTGCGACGACCGTAACCCGGCCGTCGTTGTTGTGGACCTGCGCCACGACGTCTGCCGGCGCCCAGATCCGGAGCTCTCGCTGGGACTCGAGTGCCGCGGAGAGCAGGTCGACGTCGAAGTGGTCGGGGTGGTCGTGTGTGACCAGGACGGCGGACGTCCCGCCGACCAGCCGAGGCGCAGCAGGTGTGAACGTGCCGGGGTCGATGAGGAGAAAGGTGCGTTCTGTTCGCGGGAGAACCGTGGGATGGGGGTGCTTGTGGAGGATCACGAGAGGGTTGTCGCCTGTTCTGCTTCGGAGTGAGCGTCGGGGTGTGCGTCGAGCGGTGACCCTGGCGCACGGCGGATGCTGACTCGTCGGAGGACGATGGCGACCACCGCGATGAATGCGGCGACGATGAGGGCGTCGATGCCGATTCCGATGCGTAGGGCGAGGAGGCTGGAGAGGCCGCCGGCAGCGGTCGCGATCGCCGACACGATCGGGGTGCCGAGGGTCATGCCGACCTGCTGTGTCATTGTGACCAAGCCGGTCGCGAGGCCCTGTTGTCCCGGTTCGACACCGGACGTCGCGGCAACCAGGAATGTGACGACGGCGACCATATGACCGATCGCGGCTATGAAGCCGACCACGGAGTAGAGGGCGATCGATCCGGGGTGGTCGTTCACGGCGACGAGTGCGGCGGTTGCCAGCGCCTGGGTTCCGAGGCCAAGGAGCATCGCGCCGCGGATACCCAGCCGTCCGACGACGCGGGGCCCGATGACGCCGCCGACGACAGCGCCGACGCCTGTCAAGCCGATGATCAGACCGGTGATGAGCGGGTCGAGTTCCAGCACGTGCTGGAAGTACATCGTGGACAGGAACACAAGGCCGGTCTCCATCGCGAGCGATGCGAAGCCGATGAGGTGACCGGCGAGGATATTCGGCCGTGTCAGGAGCTTCAGGGGCACCAGCGGGGCGCTGTGGCGTCGCTCGGTGCGGATGAAGAAGACGATCAGGACAATGCTGGCGGCGAGACAGATCAGGCCGTTCGGGTCCGTGACGCCGTGCTCACCGAAGCGGGACATCGCGAAGACCAGGGTGATCAGCGCCGTGGTGATGAGCGCCGCACCGCGCACGTCAAGGCGGGCCTGATGCTCTCTGGTTGGTTCGCGGATGATGAGTAGCGCCAGTACAACGACTGCGGCGGCGATCGGGACGTTGACGAGGAACGCTGCCCGCCAGGACAGGTAGTTCGTCAAGATCCCGCCGAACACCGCGCCGGCAGTGAATCCCAGCGAGGCGAGGACGCTGCTCAGCCCGAGTGCCCGGCGTCGGAGCGGCCCCTCCGGGAAGATGGAGGTGATCAGCGCGAGCGCGGCGGGCATCGCGGCCGCTGTCGCCAAGCCCTGCAGCGCCCGCGCTACGAGCAGAACCGCGGGAGAGCCAGCGAAGCCGCCCACGAGCGATGCTCCAGCGAGGACTGCCATACCGATGACGAACATCCGGCGACGTCCGACCCAATCGCCCAGCCGCCCGAGCAACAACGTGAAGCCCGCCGCGCACAGCGCGAACGTCGTCGCGACCCACTGCACATCGGCGGACGCAAACCCCAATGCCGACCCGATTTCCGGAAGTGCGACGTTCAGAATCGAAAAGTCCACCGAGAGCAGGAACTGCGAGGAAAGGAGGATCAGGAGTGCGACGAGTTGGTGTCGGGTCATACGTGAGTGCATTTGCCCTAGCCTGTCGTTGTCGGTGATGACCAGCCAGACCCCCGGTGTGCGTACCACCAGCAGGGTCAGGCTGATCCTCCCGACCGGTCGCTGCACCGCGCATACTGGGATGATGTCAACAGAGTTTGGGGACTTCCTTCGCAGCCGCCGCGCCGCGCTGACTCCGGAAGCGGTTGGGGTGAATGCCTATGGGGCGCGGCGTGTTCCCGGACTGCGGCGAGAAGAGATCGCTCAGCTGGTCGGCGTGAGCGTCGCCTATTACACCCGGCTCGAGCAGGCAGCGGATGCAGAGCGAGCATCTGATCAGGTGATCGAAGCCCTCATTCGCGCCATGCGGCTCGACCCCGATGAAGCACTCCACCTCCGTCGCCTCGCGCGCCCCTCGTACGCGCGTGCGATCGGTGTCCCAGCCGAACGGCCGCGCCAGAGCATCTTGCGGCTCATCGCGGCCCTTCCCGGGCCTGCGATCGTCTTCGATCACGCCAACGATATCTACGCCTGGAACAGGCTCGGTCACCTACTACTTGCCCACGACCTTCCCTTTGACGCGACCGAGCGGGACGACATCCGTCCGAATTTCGCCCAGCGCTTCTTCCTCGGATGCGCTGGCCCCGAGCTGTTCGAGGATTCAGAGACCATGGCGCGTGAAGTCGTTGGGTTCCTCCGGTACTCGTCGAGCACCTGCCCCGACGACAAACGACTCAGCGGAGTCATCGGTGAGCTCGCACAACGCAGCGACGCGTTCGCCAGGATCTGGGCTGAGCACCCCGTGCACGACCTCAGCTATGGCCAACACCTTTTCGCCCACCCCTTGGTCGGTCGGCTCACCCTCGACTTCGACGTCCTCCGGCCAGCTGAATCCAACCTGCGCGTCCTCACCTACCAGGCACAGCCGGGCACCCCCGACGCCGACGCCTTACAACTCCTCGCCCAACTCAGCCAGTGACGGATGCGAGTGGGCACGTAGCATCGGTCGCGTGAGGTCCATATCATCCGTCACCGGGTCGTAGCTGTCATCGCTCAAAGGGGTTCGGACGGCCACTGGAGGGCGCTCCTATCCCCAGCGGGGACGCGGGACTACGCTGACGAAGCTCAGGATCTTGCGAATCCCGTCGAGACCATCGTGGTTGCCCGATCGACCTGCCTCGACCTGAAAACCGAAAAGTGGAGGAACGAACATGGCCACCGAACACGCAACCGTCCCGGCTCGCTCCCCATATCGAAGGACTTCGTTGATCGCGGGCATCCTTTATGTGCTCACCTTCGTCTCGATTCCGTCCCTCGTCCTGTACGGCCCGGTAAAGGGTGCGGACTATGTTCTTGGCCCCGGCCCGGACACCGGGGCCTTGCTCGGCGGTCTCTCGGAGATCATTGTCGCCCTCGCGGGTATCGGCACCGCCGTCGTTCTGTTCCCCGTGCTCAAGAAGCAGAACGAAGCGGCCGCACTGGGCCTGGTGGCCGCACGGATACTGGAGTCGAGCGCCATCTTGCTCGGCGTTGCCGTGATCCTGACGATCGTGGCATTACGGCAGGGCGGTACTGGAACAGACGTCGTGGTCGCCGGCCACACGCTCGCCTACCTGTACGATCGCATCTTCCTCTTGAGTCAGAGTTTCATGCCGGCCGTCTGTGACCTGCTCCTGGGGATCTTGCTGTTCCAGTCCCGTCTGGTGCCCCGGGCCCTGTCCCTGATCGGAATCGTTGGAGCCCCCGTACTCCTTGCGAGCTATCTCGCCGTATTCACCGGGCTCATCGGTCAACACGACGCATTGGCGGGAGCCTCAGCGCTCCTCGTTGCCGTATTCGAGTTCTCGCTCGGCATCTGGCTGATCTTCAGAGGGTTCAGCCCCCAGGCCATCGTGGCCCTGGAAAAGAGGAGCTTGTTCAGCGCTGCTGTTCGATAGTTCACCGGGGTCCTTCCCGTCGCCACTGTCTCGGATTCCGAGGTACGCGCACAGACGACGGCAGCGTCGGGAACAGATTCCGCGGGGATGTCGCCGGGTCTCGGGATCGAGTGCGTTACTCCGACTCCAGCGCCTCCGCGATCTGCTTGATCGTCGCCAGCCGGCGGTCCCACTGCGCCCCGATCAGGTCGAGCCGCCGGGCGGTCTCGGCGAGCTGGCTGCCCAGCACCCGGTACCGGACTTCGCGACCCACTCGCACTGGCTCGACCAGTCCGACGTCCTGCAGCACCGCCAGGTGCTTGGCGATCGCCTGGCGCGAGACGGGGAGGACCTCGGCGAGGGCGGACGCCGATGCGTC
>NZ_JASJVF010000059.1:0-16017 GCF_035019805.1 Cryobacterium sp. 10I1 | reverse complement strand
ACCTCGCTCGAAGCGCGTGCTCGAAGGAACGGTGACGCCGGGCGGGCCGCGGCCATCGCGGTCGCACTCGCCGAACGCGGCCACGCCGTGCACCTCACCACCACCGACCCCGCCGCTCACCTCACCGAGACCCTGCACGGCAGCGTGCCCGGGCTCGCGGTGTCCCGTATCGACCCGGCCTTGGCCGTGCAGACGTATCGCGACCACGTGATGGCCACCAAGGGCACGGCCCTGGACGCGGAGGGTCGCGCGGCACTGGCCGAGGACCTCCTCTCCCCCTGCACCGAGGAAGTCGCCGTCTTCCAGCAGTTCTCCCGGGTCGTCCATGAGTCGCGCCGGAAATTCGTCGTCGTCGACACCGCCCCGACCGGGCACACGCTCCTCCTGCTGGATGCGACCGGTTCCTATCACCGCGAAATGGCGCGGCAGATCGGCGACTCGCTTCCGTTCACGACACCATTGATGCGTCTGCAGGACCCGGCCCTGACCAAGGTCATTCTGGTTACCCTCGCGGAGACGACCCCGGTGCTCGAGGCCGAAGGTCTGCAGGACGACCTCGAACGTGCCGGCATCCACCCGTGGGCCTGGGTCGTCAACGCCTCCCTGGCCGCGGCCCGCCCGGCGTCACCGTTCCTTCGAGCACGCGCTTCGAGCGAGGTCGAACAGATCGACCGGGTGCGTCTCCTCGCGGATCGAATGGCCATCGTCGCCCTCCTGCCGGCGGAGCCCATCGGAAAGGAGAAGCTGGCGGCACTGACCGCACTCAGCCCCCAACCGGCACGGTGACCGTGAATCGACATTCGTCGATAGAGTGGGAACGCGTCATATCGACGTTCGTCTATTCATTTTCTGATGGTGCGGAGCCCCATGCCCTTCCCTGAAACCCCGACCGTTCCATCCGTCGCCACCCCGATCACCGCTCCGGCCCGTCTCGGGTTCACCGACCGGCTCCTCCCGGTCTGGATTCTCGCGGCGATGGGTTTCGGCCTCCTGCTCGCGGTCGCCGCCCCCGGCATCGGCACGCTGCTCGGCGCGTTCACGATCGGCTCGGTCAGCGTGCCGATCGCCATCGGCCTGCTCGTGATGATGTATCCGGTGCTCGCGAAGGTGCGGTATTCGGATGCCCGCGCCGTGGCCGGCGATAAGCGCCTTCTGGTCTCGTCGCTCGTGATGAACTGGCTCGTCGGGCCCGCGCTGATGTTCACGCTCGCCTGGATCTTCCTGCCCGACCTGCCCGAGTACCGCACCGGGCTGATCATCGTCGGCCTCGCCCGCTGCATCGCGATGGTGCTGATCTGGAACGAACTAGCCTGCGGGGACCGCGAGGCCGCCGCCTTCCTCGTCGCCATCAACTCCGTCTTCCAGGTCTTCGCCTTCGCGGCGCTCGGCTGGTTCTACCTGCAGATCCTTCCGGCCTGGCTCGGCCTGTCCACCACGAGCGCGGACTTCTCGATCTGGGCCATCACGGCGAGCGTGCTCGTGTTCCTCGGCATCCCGCTCCTGGCCGGATACCTGTCCCGCCGGGTGGGCGAGGCCACCCGCGGCCGGGACTGGTACGAGGCCCGGTTCCTGCCGAAGGTCGGGCCGTTCGCCCTCTACGGGCTCCTCTTCACGATCGTGCTCCTGTTCGCCCTGCAGGGCAGGCAGGTCATCGACCGGCCGCAGGACGTCGCCCGCATCGCCCTGCCGCTCCTCGTCTACTTCCTTGTGACGTTCCTCACCGGCTTCCTGCTCGGGAAGCTCATCGGCCTGCCGTACGAGCGCACCGCGACCCTCGCCTTCACTGCGGCGGGCAACAACTTCGAGCTCGCGATCGCGGTCGCGATCGGCACCTTCGGTGCCGGCAGCGGTCAGGCCCTCGCGGGCATCGTTGGCCCGTTGATCGAGGTCCCCGTCCTCGTCGCCCTCGTCTACGTGGCGCTCTGGCTCCGGCCCCGCCTGTTCCCGGCGCCGCGCAGCTAGCGCTCAACCACGACGAATCCCGCCAAGAGCGCAGGCCGAAGTGGCCACCCGAGCAGCGGCACCCGTCGTGGCCGTCGGCTTAGACGCTCGCGGGCAGGAGCTCGGCGAGGAGGGCCTCGACGCGCGCCTTGATGTCGTCGCGGATCGGGCGCACCTCGTCGATGCTCTTGCCCTTGGGGTCGACGAGCTCCCAGTCCTCGTAACGCTTGCCGGGGAAGATCGGGCAGACGTCGCCGCAGCCCATGGTGATGACGACGTCGGACTCGCGCACCTGCTCGGTGGTCATCAGCTGCGGAACGGCCTGGGAGATGTCGATGCCCTCTTCGCTCATGGCCTGGATCGCCATCGAATTGATCTGGTCACCCGGCTCCGAGCCGCCGGAGCGCACCTCGACGGCGCCGCCGGACAGGGCGCGCATATAGCCGGCGGCCATCTGCGAGCGACCGGCATTGTGGATGCAGACGAACAGGACGGTGGGCTTCTCAGACACGGGGGTTCCTCACTCTCGATGTCCTCAAAGTATAGACGTTTGTCTATGCTTTGAGAATCCCCCATCGTTTCTTTACCCGGCCGGGGCTAGCCGAAACGGCCGTTGACGTAGTCGGCGGTGCGGCTGTCGATCGGGTTGCCGAACATGGCGTCGGTCGGCCCGTGCTCCACGATGCCGCCGGGCGTGCCCTGGGCGGCGAGGAAGAACGCGCAGTTCTGCGACACGCGCTGTGCCTGCTGCATGTTGTGCGTCACGATCACGATCGTGACCTCGTGGGCGAGCTCGAGCATGGTCTCCTCGATCACCCGCGTGGAAGTCGGGTCGAGGGCCGAGCACGGTTCGTCCATCAAGAGGATGCGCGGGGTCACCGCGAGCGACCGCGCGATGCACAGACGCTGCTGCTGCCCTCCGGAGAGTCCGGAACCGGGCGCGCGCAACCGGTCGCGCACCTCCTTCCAGAGCCCGGCCTTGGTCAGGCAGCTCTCGACGAGGAAGTCTTTCTCATCGTTGGAGGCACGCTTGCCGGTGAGGGTGAGCCCGGCGATGACGTTGTCGTAGATCGACATGGCCGGGAACGGGTTGGGCTTCTGGAACACCATGCCGATGCTCTTGCGGGCGTCGACGAGCTTGCGTTCGGGGTCGTAGATGTCCTCACCGTCGAGGAGGACTTCACCGGCGAGGCTCGCGGACGGCACGAGCTCGTGCATCCGGTTCAGGATGCGCAGGAACGTGGACTTGCCGCAGCCGGACGGGCCGATCAGGGAGGTGATGATGCCGGCCGGCATGGTGAGGTTGACCCGGTCGAGCACCTGGCGTTCGCCGAACCAGGCCGAGACGTTGCGGCCCTCGAGGGTTGCGAGTGGTGCGATCTCGCGCACCGGCGGGCTGAAGCTCGCGTAGACCCCGGCATCCGCGGCAGACGGCCGCTTCAGCCAGGGCGCGCTGAAGCCTCCGAGCCGGGGAGCCTTGACCGGCGCGTCGGCCACGACCTCGGGCCGGGCCTCGGTCCTCGCCTGCGCGCGCTGCTTGCGGTCACGCCGGACCGGTCCCTTCACCGGCGGCAGCACCTGGGTGAGCTCGTCGTTCTGCACATTGTCGGTCATGACACTCGTTTCATTGGTCTACAGCAGTTTCGGGACTGAAGCAGGTTCGGGACTACAGCAGGTTCGGGAGGAGGCGCACGAGTTGGTCGGCCACGAAGAGCCCCCCGACAGTGACAACCGGAAGGAAGACGATCCAGGTCTTGCGGAGGCCGACCCGGCGGAACGCCCAGACGGCGGCGAGTTCGATGACCAGCAGGAACTGCAGGGCGAAGACGAGGGCCCACACCGTTGTGGTGTCGGTCGCGAGTTCCTTGTCCTGCAGGGGCAGGGTCGCGAAGGTGGTCTGGCGCTTGCCGGCGGGCTTCGTCTCGGAGACGAGTTCGGCATCCACGCGCACGACGCCGCTCGGCACGTAGGCCGGCCCGCGGGCGCTCTCGAGGATCAGTCGGCTCTTGCCTGCACCGAGGCTTGCGGGTGCGGGGTCGCCGGCGTAGCGCAGGCCGAGCACCGAGAACGTCTGCTCGCCCTGGCCGGTGATCACGGTGAACTGCTGGCCGGGGCGCAGTTCCTGCAGCCGGGCGAACGGACCACCGTAGGCGGCGGCGCGGCCCATGAGCACGCTGATGCCGGACTGGCCGGGTAGCGGCGTGTCGCGGCGATGGCCGGGGCCGGCGCGCAGGGTGCCGGAGTCTGTGCCCTCGACGACGATCTCGTGCACGTCGATCGAGGGGATGTCGAGCACGGCCACGGGTGTGCCGGAGGTGAGCAGCACCTTGTCGACGGTGCCCTCGCTGACCGGGGCCGTTCCCTGGGCGAGCTCGTACCGGAAGGTGTTCGTGAGCTGCTGCTGGGACACGATGTGCTGCAGCTGGCCGAGCACAGTCAGGTTGGCGAGGAACCCGAAGATGAGGATGGCGAGAATCGCCAGGGTCGAGCGGATGACCTGGTCGCGCTGGGTGAGCACGACCGGCGGCCGAGGGGGCGGCGGGCTACGCCGCGGCGGCGTCGGGATCTTCGGTGGTTTCGGCGGCTTGCCCTGGCGGCCGCGCTCCGGCGGTGTGCCGGGGAGTCCGCCACCACCGCCCAGAGTGCCCGGGCCGGGCGGTGACCAGTCCCGGGGTCCCGCGGACTGTCCCGCGAGGGGGTGGACCGCCTGCATCTCGGAAACGCCGGGCGAAACCGGCGGGACCCAGCCTCGCGGCATTCTCGGCACCTTCGGCACCGTGGGGCGTTGGGGACGACGGGGCAGCCTGGCTGTCGTCATGACGCCACCTCTTCCGCGAGTTTGGGGGTGGGCCGCGGTACGAGGAGCACGAAGCGGAGGATCAGGGTCAGCGTGCCGGCGATCGCGAGCGCGATCAGGGCGAAGTAGGGCGGGATGATGCTGAACGAGTCCCGGGTGACGGGCGAGAGCGCCGTGCCGCCGATGTCCGCGGGAGGCGTCATGGTGACGTGACCCTTGAACCAGGCCCACTGGCCGACGTCCCGAATGGTGGCCGAGACGGTGCGGGTCTCATTGGGGGCGAGGCTGTCGATACTGACCTTGTCGACGATGGCGACGGGGAGGTCGACCGCGTTGTCGAGCCAGAAGCGCAGGCTCGAGGTGATCGGGGCATCCGTGATGTTGCGCATCGTGAAGTCGAGAACCATGGTGCCGCCGCCCGGCCCGGCCTCAGAATCGATGCGCGTCGTGAGGCCGCTCACGTAGAAGACGCCCGCGATCTTGGTCGGGTTCGCGCCGAGCGCCGAGGCCGCGGCGGCGGTGTCCTTGATCGTCGTTTGGGTCACCGCGGGCACGGCCACGGGTTTCACCGGGTTCGTGACGGCCGGGGTTGTCGTCGCCCGGCTCGACGGCCCGACGACACCCACGCTGATGCCCACACCGTTCGGGTCATCCGTCGCCGCCTGTGCACTCATGGCGCGTCCGGCCAGGCCCGCCACCGGCGCGAACGCGATGAGGGCCACGACCAGAATCAGGCGCGCGTGAGCGGATGTGAGCACAGTCAAGTTAGTCCATTCGAGGTTTCGGCGAGCTGACGGGCGGGCAAACAAGAGGCAAACACAGCAGGAAACCGAGCCTCGCTCATTCCGTGCCGTACGAGCGCGACAGGATAGAGTCGGCGACCGGCCGGCTACTGGGAAACGAGGGTGAGGGAGAGGGTGGACCGGTAGGTGCCGACTGACTTCTCGGGCGGCGCGACGAAAGTGAGGCCGGCGTTGAGCACGGTCGTGCCCACGGTCTGGGCCGGGGCGGCCACGGCGAGGTTCATCGGATACGTCGCCGAACCCGCGGTCTGGGCGGTGACGAGGCTCACCCCGGTGGCGTCGGTGCTGACCAGCTGCGGCGCGAGCCCGAGCTGGGAAGCACCGATCACGCTGCCGTCCGCGGCGTTCACGAAGTCGGCGACATCGGCCGACAGGATCCAGCCTTCCTGGGTGAGCACCCGAGAGTCGCTGACCGCGAAGCTGCCCAGGACACCGGTGGTCGTCGACCGGTTCGAGACCAGGACCGGGGCATTGAACGCGGCGACGGCAGCGGCGGGCACGACGAGGCTGAGCACGCCGTTGGTGTCGCTCGTCGTTGCAGATCCGATTGTTCCGGCGTCCGTCACGGCGAAGGATGCCGCCACCTGGCTGAACGGGTCGTCCGCGGCCGTGGTGCCGATCACCTCGATGGTGTGTCCTCCGGCCTCGAGGTCGGGGGGAAGGGTGCCGCTGCCTGCGAAGTCACCGGCAGCGTCGGCGTTTCCGCTGATCAGCAGGAACGGAGTGGAGTGCACCCAGACCTCGACGTGCGAAAACGGCTTGAGCCCGTGGACGGTGACGAACACCGGCGCCGAATCGACCCGCGAGCCGACCGGGAGCACACAGTGGATCTCGACGGGCCCGTTCGGAAGCTTGTCGGCCACACTCACCGTGAGCGCAACCACCCCACTGTCATCGGCCTGCGCCACGGACGAGATGGAGACCGTCCCGACCAGAGCCAGCAGGGCGACCAGTGCGCCGGTTATGAGAGTCGAACGGATGGGCAGTTGGAACATGTGTTTCCCCGATGGATCCTGGTGCGGTGGAGCTGCGGTGCCTGGGTGAAACTGCAGGGCAGTGGAGCAAGGCGTGCGGAAGTGCAGTGGTTACGGGGGGGGGTGGGGCGCGGGGGCGCGGCCGGCGCTGGCGCCCACGAGGGCCTCTTCGCGAGCCTTGCGGCGCGCTTCCGCCTCGGTGTATTCGATCCACGCCGCAGCCCGGGCCGAGTCGCGCTTGCGGCTGAGCCTCACGATGAGCCAGGTCACGGCCGCGACGAGAAGGAGGATCAGGAAGGCCCACGGCACCACGACGAGGCTCGAATCGCGTTCCGCGGTCGGCAGGGCTCCTGGGTTGAGTGCGTCGGGGTCGATCGTGCCGACGAGGGAGACATGCGGGTTGAGGTAGACCCAGGCGCCGACGCCGGAGACGGTCAGCGTCACGGTGCGGGAACTTCCCGGAAGCATCTCCGAGATCTCCTGGTCGGTCAGCCCGGACAGTGGGATGCCGAAGATGCCCTTGACCTGGGAGACCGTATTGGCCCCGAGGGACACGTTGCCGGTGTTGGTGAGGCTCACGCGGATCTTCGTGTCGCCGGCGAAGGGGTTGATGCTGCCCTCATAGGCGGATTCAATGCTGCTGATCGTCAGCGCCGGCTGCAGGAGACCCTTGACGCGCACATACAGGCGGATGGCGACGCGCCGGTCGACCGAGACCTGCCCGGCCGGGGAGAGGGCCGAGACGACGATGCCGCCGGCGTGGTCGCCGGGCTTCGCATCGGCCGGGGTCTTCATTGTGAACGGGAGCACCTGCTGGGCGCCCGGTTCCAGGGTGACCGAGACACGGCCGGTACCGTTCTCGAAGGTGACCCAGCTGCCGGCATCCTTGGGGGCTTCACTGCCTTCGAGGAGGGCGAACGTGCCGTCCTCGGCGTTGTACGCGTCGGTGGCGTAGACGGTGACGGCCTGCGTGGTCGTACCGGTGTTCTCGACGAGGTATTCGTCGTTGATGACCTGGCCCGGATCGACCTGGTAGGTGAAACGCGATCGGTCCTGGTCCACGCCGCCGTTGGACGACGGGGCCCCGGCGATGCCGTCGGAACCGTCCGCGGCCCAGGCACCCGCGACTCCGAGGGTCAGGGTCAGTCCGAGGGTTACCAGCACTCCGGCGGCACCGAGGGCGACGCTGCGGGAGAGGGAGTGGCGGGGAATCACGATCGGCGTTCTCTTTTCTGCGGGCGGATCCGAAATCTTGGGGGTGGAGCGGAATGCGGGGTGGCGGTCGGCGTCGTGACGACGTCGGTCGTGGCGGAGGCCGTGAAGGCACCGGTCACCGGCGTGACCGAGATCGAACGGAAGAACGCGGAGGTGACCGCAACACCGTTCAGGTTGGTGCAGGCAATGCCGAGGCTGTAGTTTCCACCGGCGGCCTTAGCGGCGCCCTGGGCGCCGTTGTACAGCGAAACCGGGGTGATGAACGGGTTCAGCACGTTGAGGGTGGCACCGTTGAAGCCGAGGGGGGCGTATGCCTTCCAGGTGCCAGGGACCGTCTCGGTGCCGGGGGCCGAGAGGAACGCGAAGATTCCGGTGGTGCCGACGGGGCAGGCGAACTCTCCGCTGGGGTCGTTGTTGACCGAGGAACCGATCATGTCATCGCCCCACCCCAGGCTGGCGCCGTCGACAAGCGGAATGCCGTTGCCGTCGTAGAGGTAGAGGGGTGCTGCGGAGCCGTTGGTCTGGGTGGTGGCCGAGGCGACCATGGAGGCGCCGGCAACGAGGGCGAGGGAGACGACGCCGACGGCGGCGAAGCGGAGCTTGTTGTTGAGCTTCATGAGATTCAATTACCTTTTCTGGAAGTAGGTCGGGCTACTTGGAGATACGGACAGCAGTGGTGGTGGAGGGGGCCAGGATGCCGAACTTCTTCTTCAGCGAACCGGCCTTGGAGGCGAGGGAGGTCTGCGAGTTGGTCAGGCTGGTGCTCTTGGTCGGGTCAAGCAGGCCGGCCAGTGTGGCGTCGTAAGAGGCGTTGGTCGGGTCGACGCGGGCGTACTGCACGACCAGGTAGGTGTCGCGACCCCAGACGGAGTCAGCATAGTAAGTGGCGTTCGGGACCATCGAGGTGCCGGTGCCGGTGACGGGGGTGGTGCCGGCAACGAGCGAGCCGAGAACCGTGGTGTCCTTCTTCTTGGGGTAGCTGGCACCGGTGTTCATGGCGACCCAGCGTGAGACCGACATCGGCATGATCTGGTTGATGCCGAGGTTGGACGCGTCGTGCTCCTGGCCGGTCTGGACACAGGAACCGAGAGTGGCGTCGGTGACGCCGATCTTGGACATGAAGTCCTTGCGGGTGCCGGAACCGGCCTGCGGGATGATCGGGGTGACCGTGACGCCGCCGAGGGTGGTGACGCTGCAGGTGTAGAGGCTCGTCATGGTCGCGGTGTCGATCGTGTCGATGCCGGTCGCGGTAGAGCCATTGTCGTAGGCGTAGGCGATGGCGTCACGGCCGAAGGGAACCTGGATCAGGCTTCCGGCGGCGTCGACGGTGCCGGAGCCCGAGGAACGCGCGATGTCAACCTGACCGCTGATCACGACAGCGGCAGGCGCGCCGACCGTACCAGACGTGTATGCCGCGCCATCGATGGAGCGGAGGAGCGCCGTGCGACCGTCACCCGACCCGTTCGGGCGTCCAAAGCGCACGCCTGAGGATTTCGTGGTGATGTAGGCCGTGCCGGTCGCGTCGAACGATCCGATGGTCGCGCCACCTGCGGTCGTCGAGCGAACCGAAGATCCGGAGAGCGAGGATCCGTTGGCCAGGGCGCTGACCACGTCTTCCAGGGTGTCCGAGCCGACGGCGACGTAGCTGTTGGAAACGGGCTCGGCGTTGGCCGGCGTCGCGATGGCGAAACCGGTGAGGGCGACGCCGACGGTCGCGCAGAGCGCAATTGCCTTCTTCGAAATCACTGTGATGATGCCTTTCGGGTGTACTGCATGAGACGAACCCGGGCGGGAACGTCTTTCCTGATGTCTGGTCCCAAGCCGAAACCCGGAATCTGGACGTCAAGCTGTGCGCGCATCAGGATCGTCTCCGGACACGCGAAATCAGGGGGACTCCACCGGCTGCGAGCAGCCCGGAGAGGAATCCGACAGGGATGGCTGCCGGAATGGGGCCGATGACCGGATCGGAAGGCGTCGGCTTGCCGACGAGGGGTCCGGCCGACGCGCCGGTCGCCGCAGGGTCGGTCGCGGTCGCGGTCCCGGCGACGGCGGCGGCGACGGCCGCGACCGCTGCCGTTCCACTGCCTGCGTTCGGGTTGACGTAGGCCGCCGCAGGGGCGGCGGCAGTGGCCGCGACGGTCGGTGAGGGAGTGGGTGTCGGAGTCGCCGAGACGATCGGGCTGATGCCCTTTTCGATGGCTGTCGCGGCTGCGAGGGCCTGGGCGACCCAGCTGGCCGGAATCGACGCGTACCCCTCGGGGAGCTGGCCGATCGCACTGCCGGGAACCTGACCGGCGGCAACGGCGTAGCGGATCATGTTGGCGTAAATGGCGCGGGCGGAGGCATCCGTCTGCAGTGGGTTGAGCGCCGCGTAGACCGGCATGGTCATCGGGTAGGCCGACGCCGCCGCCCTGGCGCTCGCGCTCGTGGGGTTGTATTCGAGCACGGCCGCGTTCTCGGTGGTCGGGGTCATCGCCGCGGCCGCGGCCAGCAGGGATGCGGAGTTCGCGGCAACGAAAGTGCCCGCCGAGTTTCGCAGTGACGCCGTCACCGTCTGGTACCGGGCTGCTGCCGCCGTTGTCGTGAGTCCGAGCACCCGCTGGGTGCCGACGAGGTTGCGAACGCTCTTGCCCCATTTCGGCGGAACCGTGTTCGGGCTCCAGTCGCCGAGCTCCTGGCCGTCACCGCGCAGGGTGAGGTAGGCGCCGTTCTCGAAGTCGCTCGCGTACGGGCGCCAGGTGACGAGGTTGACTTCGGTCTGGCCGTCGGCCGTGGCCACCCGTGCGATTGGGTCAGCCTTGGGGAAGTTGGTGCGGGGCACGGTCATTTTTGTGCCGGAGGAGTTGACGGCGTCCTTTGTTGCGTACCAGGGGTTGACCTTCATGCCCCACTTGTCGGCTTCGCCGTTGAGGAAAGCCACGGCATCCGGATCTGAGAGCACGTAGCGCCACAGCTGTAGGGCCTCGTCGGAGCGCCCCGAGGGCAGGAGCATGTCGCCGAGGGACGGACCCGTCAGGTCCTGGTACTGCCATTCCGCGTCGTTCACGGCGAGGAAGTCGGGGTCAACGGTCAGGTTCCTCGCGTTGTGGTTTACCTTCTCGGGGTTATCGACGAAGAACGCGAGCGATTTGGAGGTAGCGGGGGCCCCCGTCGGCAAGGAGTCCAGATATGAGTTCGTCAACAGCTTCGCGATCAGGCGCGGGGTGAGGTTCATCGAGGTGAAGGACTCGGTGTTCTTGTCCTTGTATTCCTGAGGCACGGCGCCGACGGGTTTCACCCTCCGGTCGATCGAGAAGGACACGGCGAGTCCGGAGAGTGCGATCGGCGCGTACTGCACGGGATCCGCCTTCGTCGTCTGTAGGGCACGCGATGTCAGGGCGAGAGGACTCGGGGTCTTCTGGCTTGCGGAGAGGAGAGAGTCTTCCTCGTTGCCGGTGCTGAGCACGAAGGAGGATCCGGTCGAGCCGGTGCAGAGGTTGGGCTGCCAGGACGCGACGGCCGCCGAGGCGAGTTCGCTTCCGGAGAGTTGCTTCTCGGCCGAGCCGATGGAGCAGCGCAGACCGATCGGCTTGAAGTCGAGCTTGACGGCCACACTGTGCTGCCAGGCGTCCCAGAACAGGCCGGACTTGGTGATGTACGACTCGCCGACGTCGTTGGTGCCGCGCGGGATGACGACGAGCCAGCAGGACTTGCCCGTGACCGTGCCGTCCGTGGCCGTGACCGGCATACCGCAGCCGAGGCCGGGAGACTGCATCGCGGTCTGGACCTCGAACTTGACGGAGCCGGCGCCAGTGTCACTCGACCCCACCCACGGCACCTCGTTGGTCGTGTACTGCGTGTAGAACTCGTTCGTGGCGAGGTCGACGCCCACGATCGGGGAGGGCAGGGTCACGCCAGTGGCAGCCGGCGTGCCGTTCGCGGTCTGAACAAGCCCTGTCAGGGGATCGAGGATGTAATGGGTGAGGACGCCGGCGCCATTCTTGAAGACGGACGAGATCGTTCCGCCCGTCGAGGCACGGTACGGGATCGCCGTGACCGCCGGGATCGTGAAGCCGTTCGAGGGCGATGTGTATTGGGTGTCCTTGGCGTTGACGAATTCGTCAGAAACCGAGGTGTCGCGCGTGGACGCGGCCTTGCCGGGAAAACCGCCGTACTGGCAGGTGGTGCGGTCGGGATGCCCGGGGTTCAGCGGGTCCTCACCCCAGCACTGCGCGATCTGCAGGAAGTTCTGGCCGCCCGAGCTGGCGTCAGGCCGGACCGACTTCGCGCCCGAGCCGGTCCAGTTGACGACGATTCCCTGCGAGACGAGGTCCTTCGTCTGAGAGACTGTCACCTTGAGGTCGGGGAACGGTGCCGTCGAGATGTCGAGGTCATAGCCCTTGGCGGCCACCGTGACGGCGCTCGAGGTGTCCGCGGATGCTGCGGGCGGGGTAATGGAGGCCAGCATGGACACTCCGATGCCGACGACAACGCCCACGACGATGCCGCTTGCGCCGGCGCGGGTCCACATCGAGTCCGTGGACAGGATCAGGCGCTTCACTTGGTGCCCAC
Organism: Cryobacterium sp. 10I1; assembly: GCF_035019805.1. Classification (NCBI taxonomy): domain Bacteria; kingdom Bacillati; phylum Actinomycetota; class Actinomycetes; order Micrococcales; family Microbacteriaceae; genus Cryobacterium; species Cryobacterium sp. 10I1. The sequence goes on along the minus strand of NZ_JASJVF010000059.1, from coordinate 3,736 downwards.
CTTCGGACCGCGTGGCTTGAGCCGGCGCCAGAGCACCGGGGGCAGCACGGCAGAGCCGATGAGCAACACGCCGGCGAACAGCATGATCGACTGCTGCGCACCCCAGCCGTTGTCGGCGAGGGTGAAGGGCGACGCCACCGCGGACCCGGCCACTCCGGTCGAGGCCGTGCCACCGGTGCCGCCGGAGACGAGAGCACCGTTCTCGTCGTAGACCGCGGCCGCGGCATCGCCCGTGCCCGCTGCCCCGGCGTTTGCCGTCGTCGCCGCTGCTCCGGCCCCTGCTCCTGCGGCGGCCGCTGCCGCCGCGGCCGTGTCGGCCGTGGCTGCGGAGCCGCCGGTACCGGTTCCGGTCGTCGCCGTGTCATCGGGCGCCCCTGCTGTTCCGGTGACACACTGGCTCGTGCCGACCTTGTCACAGTCGGCGGGCTTGAGTGCGTTGGTCGCGAGCAGGTTGCTCGATGGGGAGTCGCCGGCCTTGAAGGTCGGGTTGTTGCAGTTGTTGATGTCGACGCCCGAGACATCCGCTCCCGGCACTCGTTTGATCTGGTCGAACCCGGCGAGCACAAGGTTCATCGGGAGCGGCGAGTAGCCCAGGGCCGCCGCTTGCTGCTGGCCCTCGCAGAGCATGTAGTTCGCGAACGCGCCGAGGGTGAGGCCCTTCTTCGCGGTGAAGACACCGCCGACCTCGGTCGGCACGATCATGTAGGAGTAGCTCGACAGCGGGTACGTGCGCGGGTCGGGGTTGTTGTAGACGCCGTCGAGGATCTGGGTGAGGTAGTCGGGGCTCGAGACCGGGACATCCGTCTTGATCTTTGCCTGCAGCAGGGCAACGGCGACGGAGTTCGCGGTCGGCTCGACGTAGTATCCGGCGGTGTTCAGGACCTTGGCGACCGGGAAGCCGGCCTTGAGCGCGTAGGAATACTCGACGTACGTGATGGCGCCTTCGCCATAGTCCTGGGCGACATACCCGGCGACGCCCGCCGAACCGCTCTGGGCCTTCGCGTTGCCGTAGGTCGGGTACTGCGAGGTGAGGCCGCAGGAGGCCGGTTTGCCGACCTTGACGCAGAACTGCCCCCAGAGGGAGTTGTACTGCTTGGACATCCAGAGGCTGAACTGGGCGGTCGAGCCCGAGCCGTCCGACCGCACGACAGGGACGATGCCCTTGTCCGGCATCTTCAGTCCGGGGTTGTCCGTCTGGATCGCCGGGTCGTTCCACTTGGTGATGACGCCGGTGAAGATCTTGGTGACGACCTCGCCACTCAGGCGCAGGTTGGAGACGCGGGCACCGTTGATCTTGAGGTTGTACATGAACGAGGTGCCACCGGCGACGATCGGCATGTATGCGTAGCCGCGACTCGGAACCTCGGGCGCTGAACCGTCTTCGGGAGCGGTCTGGAACGGGATCTCGCTGACGGCGAAGTCGACGTTTCCGGCCACGAAGTCCCGGCGGCCCGCGGAGGAGCCGACACCGGAATAGTTGACGGTCATGCCGTAGTTCGAGGCCACGTTCTTGCGCCACTGGTCGAGGGCGTTCTGGGACCAGGTCGAGCCGGTTCCTGTGATGGGGTCGTAGGAAACGGCCTGGGCAGACAGCGTTCCGGACAGACCGAGAATCACCACGACGGCGAGGGCGAAGAGGGCGCGGATCGCACGGATCCAACGGGGCTGCGGCGTCACGAGGACGGCTCCTTTGTGCTGAGGTCGATCGTCGGCGCTGGGCTGCTGTGGTGGTTCGGTGGTGCCGTCGGCGGCGGCCAGGCCCCCGACGTGTTCGCCTCGAGGAGGATGCGGCGGTCGGCGGCAATGGTGATCCGCTTGAGGTCGCGCCCGGAGGCCGCGACGACCCGCTGCTGCTGGGCGCGGGACAGGTCGCCCGGCCCCTTGCCGCCGATGAGGCGGGCGATCGCGAACAGGGTGAGCACGAGGAGGATCAGCACGGCCGCCGCCCCGAAGCCACGGGCGATCATGTTCGGTTCCGGCGACTTGACGAAGTCGAAGACCTGCAGCGGCAACGAGATCATCGGTCCCTCGAAGGGGTTGAGGTTGACGACGGCGGTGACGCCGGACGTGAGCAGCACGGGGCTGGTCTCGCCGATTCCGCGGGCGGTGCCGAGGATGACGGCGGTCGCGAGCCCGGGGCGGGCGGTCGGCAGCACGACATGCCAGACCGTGCGCCAGCGCGTGGACCCGAGCGCGTACGCGGCTTCGCGAAGGTTTCCCGCGACGAGACGGAGGACGATGTCGGAGGCGCGGATCACGATCGGGAGCATCATCACCGTGATGGCCATCGAGGCGGCGAACCCGCTGCGCTGGTGGGTGATCAGCACGATGATCGCCGAGTACACGAAGAGGCCGGCGACGATCGAGGGCAGCGCGGTCATCGCGTCCGAGATGGTGCGCACGAAGCGGGCGAACTTTCCGCCGACTTCGTTGAGGAACAGGGCCGTGAGGATGCCGAGCGGAACGGTGACGATGAGCGCCATCGTGATCTGCATCAGGGTACCGAGGATGGCGTGGAAGATTCCGCCGAGTTCGAGGCCGTCGAGCGGGCCGGCGAGCTCCATGCTGTCGGTGAAGAAGTTGAGGTGCGGGAGGGCTTCCTGGCCGCGCACGAGGGTGTACGCGACGACGAAGACGAGGGCGCCGAAGAGCAGCACGCCGGCGCTCGAAAGGACAACCGACATGACCCGGTCCTTGACCTCCTGCCAGTCGCTCTTCAGGCTGACGAGCAGGGCGTAGAAGCCGATGAAAGCGATGAACGCGACGATCACGAAACCGACATAGCCGGAGAGCGGGCCGAACCAGCCGAACAGCAGAACGGCGACGGCCACGCCGGCCGCTGCCGCGCCGAGGATGTTGAACTGGTCGTCGACCCTGGCGGCGCGCATCCGGCGGCGCGGGCCGATCTCGATGCCGACCGAGGAGGGGATGTTCGTGGTGTGCCGGACTGCTGCGGCCTGGAGTTCGAGCTCGGCCTCGAGCTCGACGGCGGTCTCGGTCATCACGAGGGTCGAGGGGCCGGCGGATGCCGCGGGATCCGTCGCCTGGGTGCTGTGTGCGCTGGTCATCAGTCGCTCTCCGCCCCGGAGCGGGACCGCGCCACGATCGACGAGGCCGTGAAGTTGATCACGAGGGTGATCAGGAAGAGCACGAGGCCGGCGGCCATCAGTGCGGAGAGGCCGAAGGAGCTCGACTCGCCGTACCGGAGCGCGATGAGCGCGGACACCGAGTTCGTGCCGGTCTTGAGCACCTCCCAGTTGATCGTGAAGATCGGGGAGATGATCATGTAGACGGCGATGGTCTCGCCGAGGGCCCGGCCGAGGCCGAGCATGGTGCCGCCGATGATGCCGCCGCGGCCGAACGGGAGCACCACGGACGTGATCATTCCCCATCGGGTCGACCCGAGGGCGAAGGCCGCCTCACGTTCACCGATCGGCGCCTGGGAGAAGGCTTCGCGCATCACCGAGGTCTGGGTGGGCACGACCATGAGGCCCACCACGATTCCGGCGATGAAGGCCGAGGAGGTGAAGGCGCTCGCCTCGGTGAGGGCCTGGCCCGTCGCATCCGTCACGCTGAAGAACGGGATCCAGCCGAAGTAGGTGGAGATCCAGGTGGCGACCGGGATGACGTTCGCCTGGAGGAAGAACACGCCCCAGAGGCCGAACACCACGCTGGGAACGGCGGCCATCAGGTCGACGAGGGTGACGAGCGTGGACTTGAGCCGCCCCTGGGCGAC
>NZ_JASJVF010000058.1:0-16132 GCF_035019805.1 Cryobacterium sp. 10I1 | reverse complement strand
TCCGTCACCATCACGTCCCGCAACAGTGGGAAGGCGCAGTCCTCGAGTTCGAGGGCCGTCCCCGCCGCGGCAGCGAGCCCGGCCGGGATTTCGAGGAGCCGGAGGTTGACCGGGGTCGTCGGGCCGAACATCTGGCCGGACGCGATCCGGAAGAGCAGCGCGTAGCCGATCTGGCCGCCGGCGCCGGTTACGGTGACATTCATCGTTGGAGTGGACACGCTGCCAGCATACGGCCGGGTGCCGGGGTTCGTCAGGCGAGGGCCCTGGCGAGCGGCGCGTCTTCCAGAAGCTCGAGCGAGGCGGGCCCCGCCGCACGCAGGGTGAAGCCGGCGCCGGGAGCCCAGTCCAGCAAGTCGTCGACAGTCGCGAGCTCGGGGGCGCTCCGGATCAGGGCACGGGTGAACCGGCCCTTCGCGGTCTTGTTGAAGTGGTTGAGGGCGCGCACCTGCCCGTCGGGGGTCTCCGTCACGACGCGGAGCACGACCGAGCCGACCCGGGCCGGTGCGGCACCGAGGGCGACGTAACCCGCGGAGCGGAGGTCGAGCACGAGGCCGGACTCCTGGGCGAGCAGTGCCGCGATGCGCGGGCCCCAGTGCTGCTTCAGCACGAGGCCGGGCAGCCGGCTCGTCGTCGACAGCCGGTAGGCCGGAATCGGATCGAGGGCGCCGATCGGACCGAACAGGGCCGAGTGGACCAGCACGTGGGCCGCGGCCCAGTCGCGGTCGGCGAGGGTCAGGGTCTGGGCGTCGAGCGCGTCGTAGAGCACCCCGGTGTACCGGTCGAGGGCCGCCATCGTCGGGGCGGTTGTGAGCGCCCGGTTGTGGGCGACCTCGCCGGACTGGGTGCGGCCGAGCTTGAGGGCGGCCATCATGGCTTCGGGGTGCCGGGCGAGTGAGCGCAGCTCACGCACGAGTACCCGCCGCTGAGCGTTCAGCGACGGGTACCTGAGATGGTTCAGATCGAGCGGTTCGCCGGTACCGCCTGTGCGTTTCGTCTCGGAAGGCGGCAGCAGGAGCAGCACGGGCTAGATCGACACGGCTAGACGAGCCCCGCTTTGCGCGCGACGATCGTGACCTGGTTGTTGGCGACCGACAGGAAGCCGTCCTCCGCCTGCGCGACGATCTTCTCGCCGCCGGGCAGGGTCAGGCGCACTTCGCCGCTCGCCAGGATGGCGAGCAACGGCTCGTGGCCAGGCAGGATGCCGATCTGGCCTTCGACGGTGCGCGCGACGACCATGGTCGCCTCGCCGGACCAGACTTCCTGGTCGGCAGAGACGACGCTGACGGTGAGCGGGGCTCCTGCCATGGCTAGTCGTTCTCCTTCTGGATTTTCGCCCACTTCTCTTCGACGTCGGAGATGCCACCGACGTTGAAGAATGCCTGCTCGGCGACGTGGTCGAAGTCACCATTGGCGATCGCGGTGAAGGATTCGATGGTGTCCTTGAGCGAAACCGTCGAGCCCTCGACACCGGTGAACTTCTTCGCCATGTAGGTGTTCTGCGAGAGGAACTGCTGGATGCGACGGGCCCGCGAAACGGTGACCTTGTCTTCCTCGGAGAGTTCGTCAACACCGAGGATCGCGATGATCTCCTGGAGTTCCTTGTTCTTCTGGAGGATCGCCTTGACGCGGACGGCCGTGTTGTAGTGGTCGACGCCCAGGTAACGGGGGTCGAGGATACGGCTGGTCGAGGTGAGCGGGTCGACGGCCGGGTAGAGGCCCTTCGACGCGATCTCGCGGGACAGCTCGGTCGTGGCGTCGAGGTGGGCGAAGGTCGTCGCCGGTGCCGGGTCGGTGTAGTCGTCAGCGGGCACGTAGATGGCCTGCAGCGACGTGATCGAGTGGCCACGGGTCGAGGTGATGCGCTCCTGGAGGATGCCCATCTCGTCGGCCAGGGTCGGCTGGTAGCCCACGGCGCTCGGCATGCGACCCAGCAGGGTCGACACCTCGGAGCCGGCCTGGGTGAAGCGGAAGATGTTGTCGATGAAGAGCAACACGTCCTGCTTGGCGACGTCGCGGAAGTACTCGGCCATGGTCAGCGCGGAGAGGGCGACGCGGAGACGCGTTCCCGGCGGCTCGTCCATCTGGCCGAACACGAGGGCGGTCTTGTCGAAGACTCCGGCCTCTTCCATTTCCTTGATGAGGTCGTTGCCCTCACGGGTGCGCTCGCCGACTCCGGCGAACACCGAGACACCGCCGTGGTCCTGCGCGACGCGCTGGATCATTTCCTGGATCAGGACGGTCTTGCCGACGCCGGCTCCACCGAAGAGGCCGATCTTGCCGCCGAGGACGTACGGCGTGAGCAGGTCGATGACCTTGATGCCGGTCTCGAACAGCTGGGTCTTGGCCTCGAGCTGGTCGAAGGGCGGCGGCTTGCGGTGGATGGGCCAGCGCTCCGTGATCTCGATCTTCTCGCCGGGCTCGGCGTTGAGCACCTCACCGATGGCGTTGAAGACGCGGCCCTTGGTGACCTCGCCGACCGGAACCATGATGGGAGCTCCGGTGTCCCGGACCTCCTGGCCGCGGACGAGGCCGTCGGTCGGGTTCAGCGCGATCGCTCGGATCAGGTCGTCTCCGAGGTGCAGGGCGACCTCGAGGGTGATCTCAGTGGAGACGTCACCGATGACGATGGTGGTCTTCAGTGCGTTGTACATGCCCGGGATCGAGTCGTGCGCGAACTCGATGTCGACGACCGGGCCCGTGACGCGGGCGATCCGGCCGACGGCAACGGTCGGGGCCGGCGCGTGGACTGGCGCGGTTGCGATGTCAGTCATTGCTCTCTCTTCTCTGGTTTAGTTCTTGGCGGATGAGAGCGCATCGGCCCCACCCACGATCTCGGAAATCTGCGAGGTGATCTCGGTCTGCCTGGCGTTGTTGGACAGCCGGGTGAAGGTCGTGATCAACTTGTCGGCGTTGTCGGCGGCCGACTGCATCGCCTTCTGGCGTGCTGCGTGCTCGGCGGCGGCCGACTGGAGCATCGCGTTGAACACGCGACTCTCGATGTACACCGGCAGGAGCGCGTCCAGGACCGTCTCGACGTCCGGCTCGAATTCGTAGAGCGGCAGGACCTGCCCGTCTCCGGGCTCCTCCACGCCTTCGACGACCTCGAGGGGAAGCAGGCGGACGACCTGGGGCACCTGGGTGACCATGCTCACGAAGCGGTTGAACACCACGTGAATCTCGTCGACGCCACCGTCTTCGGCATCGCGAAGGAAGGTCTCGAGCAGCGACTCGCTGATCTCCCGCGCGATCTCGAACTGCGGCTGGTCGGTGCCGCCGGTCCAGACCCGCTCGGACGCACGCCGGCGGAAGCCGAAGTAGGCGACGGCCTTGCGTCCGACGAGGAAGTAAACGACGTCCTTGCCCTGGCTGCGCAGCAGTTCGCTGAGTGACTCCGCTTCGCGCAGCACCTGGGAACTGAATGCTCCTGCGAGGCCTCGGTCCGACGTGAAGATGACGACCGCGGCGCGCTCGATCTTCTCCGGTTCGGTGGTCAGAACGTGCGCGACGTTGGAATACGTCGCGACGGCCGAGACCGCCCGGGTGATCGACTGCGAATACGGAGTCGAGGCCGAAACCCTCGCCCTCGCCTTCTGAATGCGCGAGGCCGAAATCAACTCCATGGCCCGAGTGATCTTCTTCATCGTCTGGGCAGACTTGATCTTCTGCCGGTAGACCCGAAGTTGCGCTCCCATGTGTCTCCTGTGCTTCCTTCTCAGTGAATAGTGGTTGTCTCAGCGCGCGGGTTAGCGGCGGTGCTTGACAATCTTTTCCTGGTTCACGTCGTCGGCGGTGATCGCTTCGAACTGTTCCTTGCCGACGGAGGCGAGCGGCTTGCCCTCACCGGTCTGGAATTCGCGCTTGAAGACGCTGACCTCACGCTCGAGGATCTCAACGGTCTCATCGCTCAGCACGTTCGTGTCGCGCAGCGTCTTCAAAACCTCGGTGTTGCGTCCGAGGTGGTCGAGGAGGCCACGCTCGAAACGGAGCACGTCCTCGACGGGAACCTCGTCGAACTTGCCGGTCGTGCCTGCCCAGATCGAGACGACCTGGTCCTCGACCGGATACGGCGAGTACTGCGGCTGCTTGAGCAGCTCGGTCAGGCGGGCGCCGCGGGCGAGCTGGCGACGGCTGGCGGCGTCGAGGTCGGATGCGAACATCGCGAAGGCTTCGAGCGAGCGGTACTGCGCCAGTTCGAGCTTGAGCGTTCCGGAGACCTTCTTGATCGACTTGACCTGCGCATCGCCACCGACGCGCGAGACCGAGATACCCACGTCGACCGCCGGACGCTGGTTGGCGTTGAAGAGGTCGGACTGCAGGAAGATCTGGCCGTCGGTGATCGAGATCACGTTGGTCGGGATGTACGCAGACACGTCGTTCGCCTTGGTCTCGATGATCGGCAGGCCGGTCATCGATCCCGCGCCGAGCGCGTCGGACAGCTTGGCGCAACGCTCGAGCAGACGGGAGTGCAGGTAGAACACATCGCCGGGGTACGCTTCGCGTCCCGGCGGACGACGCAGCAGCAGCGAAACGGCGCGGTAGGCCTCCGCCTGCTTGGACAGGTCGTCGAAGATGATGAGGACGTGCTTGCCCGCGTACATCCAGTGCTGGCCGATTGCCGAACCGGTGTACGGCGCGAGGTACTTGAAGCCGGCCGGGTCGGACGCCGGGGAGGCGACGATGGTCGTGTACTCCATCACGCCGGCATCCTCGAGCGCGCCCTTGACGGCGGCGATCGTGGAGCCCTTCTGGCCGATGGCGACGTAGATGCAGCGAACCTGCTTGTTCACGTCTCCCGAGGCCCAGTTGGCCTTCTGGTTGATGATGGTGTCGATCGCGATGGCGGTCTTGCCGGTCTGGCGGTCACCGATGATGAGCTGGCGCTGTCCGCGGCCGATCGGGATCATCGCGTCGATCGCCTTGATGCCGGTCTGCATCGGCTCGTGCACGGACTTGCGGTCCATGACGCCGGGCGCCTGCAGCTCGAGGGCACGACGGCCTTCGCTCTCGATCGGGCCGAGGCCGTCGATCGGGGCGCCGAGCGGGTCCACGACGCGACCGAGGTAGCCGTCGCCGACGGGAACGGAGAGCACCTCTCCGGTGCGGTGCACCTCCATGCCTTCGACGATGCCGGCGAACTCGCCGAGCACGACAACACCGATCTCGTCTTCGTCGAGGTTCTGGGCGAGGCCCAGGGTGCCATCGGCGAACTTGATGAGCTCGTTGGCCATCACGCTGGGCAGGCCCTCGACGTGGGCGATACCGTCGCCGGCTGTCGTGACGTAGCCGACCTCCGCGGTCGCGGTCTTGCTCGGCTCGTAGGACTTGACGAAGTCCTGGAGAGCATCGCGGATCTCATCGGGGCTGATCGTTAGTTCTGCCATCATCTTCCCTTTCCCGTACGGCTGTACAGGTTCTGTCTTGAACGAAGCGTTGCCGCTCGTGGTTTTTCTGTTCCGTCTGACCAGAGGTCAGCCGGCAAGCTGGAGTCTCAAATCCTTGAGGCGGGTGGCGATGGTGCCGTCGATGACGTCGTCACCGATCTGCACGCGGACACCGCCGACAAGGGAGCGGTCGATGACCTGGTTGATCGTCAGCGTACGTCCGTATCGTGCCGTGAGGCTGGTGCGCAGGCGCTCCAGCTGTGCGGAACTCAGTAGCTCGGCCGTCGAGACGGTCGCAATCGCGGTGCCGCCCTCGTCCGCGACGATTGTCGCGGAGAAACGCAGGAGTGCACCGATGCGACGGCCGCGGGGCTGCTGCACGAGGTGGCGCACGATCACGAGGGTCTGTTCCGAAACCTTGCCGGTGAGCAGGGAATCGATGAGCCCGACCTTGGCGCTGACCGCGCCGAGCTTCGAGGCAAGTGCCAGTTCGAGTTCACCGTTCGACGCGACGGCCGTTCCGAATTCGAACAATTCCGCTTCCACGGCACCCGCGACCGGGGCAGAGGCCGCAACGGCCCGCAGCCCCAGTTCTTCGATGCCGGCGAGCAGGTCGGAGTGACTCGACCAGCGCGCGGCGGCCACCGACTGGAGCAGGTCCAGTGCCGTGGGGGTCAGTTTCGCCGAGAACACGGCGGCAACGAGTGCCGCCTTGGCTGCGGCATCCGCGGCGGGATCGACCAGGGCAGACAGCAGCTGCGCAGAGTCGCCGATGACACGGCCGGAGTCGAGCAGGCCTTCGCCCGTTGCGAGATCGGTCGTTCGGCCGTGGGCGGCGAGAACCGCCCTCGTTGAGGCCAAAGCTTCCCTGGTGGCGCTTCCCATTACTTAGCTGCTTTCTCCGAGGCCTCAAGGTCGGCCAGGAAACGGTCGACGATGGCACTCGCCTTCGCGTCGTCCGTCAGGCTTTCGCCGATGACACCGGACGCGAGGTCGATGGCCAGGGTGCCGACTTCGGCACGGAGGGACAGGACTGCCGCCTGACGTTCCGCTTCGATCTGGGCCTTGGCACTCGCGGTGATGCGGGCCGCCTCAGCGCCGGCCTGCTCCTTGAGTTCGGAGATGATCTTCTGGCCGTCCGCACGGGCTACGTCGCGGATCTTGCCTGCTTCCGCACGGGCGTCGGCGAGCTGGGCCGTGTACTGCTCGAGAGCGGCCTCGGCCTTGCGCTGGGCGTCATCCGCCTTGGCGATGTTGCCCTCGATGGCCTCAGCACGGTCGTCGAGCATCTTCTGCATCCTCGGAAGGATGAGCTTCCAGAAGAAGAACAGAATCACGACAAAGCACACCGCGGACCAAATGATGTCCGGCCATGCGGGAAGGAGCGGGTTGTGCGCCTCTTCCGCGGCGGCTGCAATTACTGCGTGAAGCATCATGCCTCCATATCTAGGTGAAAAAGAGGACGATTAGGACGTGAAGATGAAGTACGTTGCGATACCGATGAACGCGAGCGCCTCGGTGAAGGCGATGCCGATGTACATCAGGACCTGGAGCTGGCCGGCCAGTTCGGGCTGACGAGCAACGCCCTCGATGGTCTTGCCGACGACGATACCCACGCCGATTGCCGGGCCGATTGCGGCGAGGCCGTAACCGACAGTGGCGATGTTTCCTGAGATTGCCGCGAGAACGGTAGTTGCGTCCACGTTTGTTTCCTTCCGTTGTGACGAATACGGCGAGTGCCGGGTTCGAGGTTAGTGTTCTTCAGCCACCGCGAGCTGGATGTAAACGGCGGTGAGCAGGGCGAAGATATACGCCTGGAGCACGGCGATCAGCACCTCGAAGAGGGTGAACGCGAGTCCGAAGACGAGGGTGCCCGCACCGAAGAGCTTGAAGGCTCCATCGGCCGTGAAGAAGAAGAACTGGGTCGCCGTGAAGAACAGCACCAGCAGCAGGTGGCCGACGATCATGTTCATCAGCAGTCGCAGGGTCAGCGTGACCGGGCGCACGAGGAAGGTCGAGATGAACTCGATCGGCGTCACGATGATGTAGAGCGCCTTCGGCACGCCGGGCGGGAAGAGCGAGTTCCGGACGAAATTGCCCGGGTTCTTCTTGAGGCCGGCGTAGATGAAGGTGCAGTACGAGATGACGGCGAGGAGCAGCGGAACGCCGATCACCGACGTGCCCGCGATGTTGAAGAACGGGATCGGTCCGGTGAGGTTCATGAACAGCACGAGGAAGAAGATCGTCGTGAGGAGAGGCAGGAAACGCTTGCCCTCCTTCTTGCCGAGGATGCTTTCCGCGATGTTGACCCTGGCGAAGTCGAGGCCCATCTCCACGAGGCTCTGCAGCCGGGTCGGTACGACCTTCATGCGGCGCGTGCCGAGCCAGAAGAGCAGGATCAGGGCGGCCATCGCAATGAAGCGGATGAGCATGATCCGGTTGATCTCGAATGGCGTCCCCACGAAGAAGACGCCCTCGGGGAAGAACTCATTGATGGATGGACCTTGGAAGGTACCGTCGCCGGTAGCCAACGGGAGCATCAGGTTTACGGCGGTTTCTAGCAGCGCTTTCTCCTGGTTCGGGGCGGGGAGCTCTGCTCTCGCGAAGACGAAAAATGGGTCGGAACGTCGAGCACGACAAAAGCAGCGCTGCGGGGCGAACCGGTCATTACCCTACCAAGAAACCCACCTCGGGCCGAATCCTGCGGGTGAATATTCATCGGTTTTTCTGTTCTCCGCTGCGGGGCAGATCACTCACGTACGGAACGCGGCTCTTGCGGATGACCACCACGTCGACGATCAGGGATCCGATGACGCCGGCGATGATACTCAGGAACAGCACGACCGGCTGCACCCAGGGCTGCCCCTTGAGCAGCACGACGAGCACGAGGAAGATCACGAATTTGAGCAGCCAGCCGCCCAGGACGATTCCGAAGAACGCGCCGACGGCGGCTGCGGTCCCGGCGAAGCGGTTGGCGATCAGGATGCTGCCTGCCGTGATCCCCATGAACACGAGCGCCATCCCGGTGCCGATCAGGGCGCTGAGCACTCCGATGCCGCCGGCGGCGAGCCCGCCGGCGATCATCCCGACCACGGCGATGCCGCCGGCGAGGTAGCCGCCGTAGACGAGGATGCTGCGGAACACCCGGTTGGACGTCGGCTGCAGGGATCCGGCTGGCTGGGTGGCGCTCATACGTGCTCCTCGGCTTGCGTCGATGCCTCGTCGAGGCGATCGAGCTTCACGATGTCGTGGGGAAGGGTGGCTGGGTGGGCAAGCTGGGTGGCCGCTTCGATCTTCTTGGAGCGGCTGAGCGGCGCGAGGGTCACGATCGTGCAGGCGACCAGGGCGCAGATCAGGAAGATCGTCGCCCACCAGGTCTGCACGCCGAAGTAGACGGGCAACACGAAATAGAGCAGGCAACCGACGGCTACGGCGGCCGTCCAGCCGTAGAAGATCAGCACGGCGTGCAGGTGCGAGTGCCCCATGTCGAGCAGCCGGTGGTGCAGGTGCTTCCGGTCGGCGCTGAACGGGGACTTGCCCGCGCGCACCCGGCGGAACACGGCGAGTGCGAAATCGAGCAGCGGGATGATCAGGATCGCGAACGGCAACAGAATGGGGATGAACGCGGGAAAGAGCTGGGACCGGTTCACCGCGGTCGGGTCGACCTGGCCGGTGATCGCGATCGCCGAGGTCGCCATCAGGAGGCCGACGAGCATGGAGCCGGAGTCGCCCATGAAGATCTTGGCGGGACGCCAGTTGAGCGGCAGGAAGCCGATGCAGGCACCCACGAGGATCGCGGCGATCACCGAGGCGAGGTTGAAGTAGTTGCTCGGGGAGGTGTCCCGTACGAGCAGGTAGCTGTAGATGAAGAAGACGCCGTTGGCGATGAGGGCGACCCCGGCGACGAGGCCGTCGAGGCCGTCGATGAAGTTGATCATGTTCATCACGAGCACGATCACGAAGACGGTGATCAGGATCGACATCCACGAGGAGCCGACGGTGAGCCCGCCGATCGGGAGGGAGAGCACCTGGACGCCCTGCCAGGCGACGAGCCCTGCCGCGATGAACTGGCCGGCGAGTTTGGTCATCCAGTCGAGGTCCCAGAGGTCGTCCGCGACGCCCAGCAGCACGATCATCAGGGCGGCGCCGACAATGGCGAGGATCTGCTCAGGATCGGAGAAGACAAGCCGGAGCGGCGCGAACTGGGCGGAGATGAGGTAGGCGACCCCGAAGGCCGCGACAACGCCGAAGAAGATGGCGACCCCGCCGAGCCGGGGGGTCGGCCGGGTGTGCACGTCCCGCAGGCGGATCTTCGGATAGATCTTGTAGCGGTGGCTGACCTTGAGCACGACCCAGGAGAGGACGGCCGTGACAACAGCCGAGACGATGGCCAGCAGGACGAATACGGTCATGGCTAGCCCGCGACATCCGTTTCGGTCGAATCGCCGGTCGCGTCTTCGCGGGCGGATGCTGCGGGCACCTCGTCCTGCGGAGTCGCGGCAACGGGGGCGACGAAGCCTTCCGGTGCGAGCGCGTCGCCGACGACGGCTGCGAGGGCCTCCCGGGAGATCACGCCCTTCCGCACGATCACGAGCTTGCCGCCATTGGTGTGGAAGCCGGTCGCATCGATGATCGTCGAGGAGGTGTCGCCGGCCCGGTCGCCGATCGGCTCGTAGCCGGTGCCGGCCACTCCCCCGTCGAGGTAGACCTCGACGCTCTCGCCGAGCATCTCGGCGGCGGTCGCCGCGTCGACCGCTGACGGCAGGCCGCTCGTATTAGCACTCGAGACGGCGAGGGGGCCGGTGTCGGCGAGGAGGTCGAGGGCGATCGGGTTGCTCGGCATCCGCAGGGCGACGGTGCCGCGGGTGTCGCCGAGGTCCCAGACCAGGGAGGGCTGGGCGTGGAGCACCACAGTCAGCCCGCCCGGCCAGAATTCCGCGACGAGCTCCCGCACGGGCTGAGGAATATTGACCGCGAGCGCGTCGAGGGTGCCGATACCCGGAATCAACACGGGCGGCGGCGACTGCCGGCCGCGGCCCTTCGCGTCGAGCAGGCGTTGCACGGCCTCTGGGCTGAACGCGTCGGCGGCAAGGCCGTAGACCGTGTCGGTGGGGATGACGACGAGCGCGCCGCGAGCGATCGCCGAGCGTGCCAGTCTCATGCCGGTTGCGTAGTCCGAGACAACCGTGCAGTCGTAGATGCGTGTCATTGCGCCCAATTCTAGTGCAGGGGTGTTTCCCAAGGCTGGGAGTGGGGGTCAGGGCGTAGGGCGGATGGCCGTGGTCGCCCGGTCGCGGGTGGTGTAGTCGCGGTGGGTCGCGGTCGCGCGCCAGCCGTCGCCGGTCAGCAGGGCACGGATGTCGGCGCCCTGCAGTTCGCCGTGCTCGATCACGAGCACTCCGCCGGGGCGCAGCAGGCGCAGGGCCGTCTGCGAGACGTGCCGGACGACGTCGAGGCCGTCCGCCCCGCCGAAGAGTGCGTGCGCGGGATCGAAGAGACGCACCTCGGGGTCGCGCGGCACGGCATCCGCCGGTATATAGGGAGGGTTCGAGATCAGGACGGCGACGGTGCCGTCGAGTTCGGCGAGGATGCCCGTGTCTGCGAGGTCGCCGAAGACGAGGGTCGCATTGGCCGCGTTCACCGCCGTGAAGTTGCGGGTCGTCCAGGCGAAGGCCTCCGGCGAGTTCTCGACGGCCCAGATCCGCGCGTTCGGCACTTCGACGGCGAGGGAGAGCGCGATCGCGCCGCTCCCGGTGCCGAGGTCCACGCCGATCGGGTCAGGGTCGGGCACGGAGCGGAGGGCGTCGATCGCGAACTGGGCCACCTGCTCGGTCTCGGGTCGGGGTACGAAGACGCCCGGGCCGACGAGGAGTTCGATCGACCGGAACGGGGCTCGCCCGGTGATGTGCTGCAGCGGTTCGCGCAGGGCGCGGCGAGAGACGAGGACGTCGATAGCGGCGGCATCCGCCGACGTGACACCGGTGCGAAGGATGACGGCGGCCTGCACCTCTCCGCGGCTCCGGCCGAGCACGTGGCCGATCAGGAGGTCGGCGTCGACCTCGGGGTCGGCGATGCCCGCGGCGGCGAGGATGCCGATGGTGCGGGCACGGATCGTGTCCACCGCGTCCGGGACCGCTTCGCCCGCGTCGGGGGCGGAAAAAGTGCCGGGAATGGAATGGTCGTCGTCTTCAGTTGTCACACCTTGGAATGTAACGTAATGAAGCGCGCTCTCCCAATGCCGGAGCCGTAGGCTGAGCGAGGTTCCCGATCCGAATGACCCGATGACCCGACCGAAAGGCACTGCGATGACCGCACGCATCTACTCCGACATCACCAAGGCAGTTGGAGGGACACCGCTGGTCAAGCTCAACCGCCTCACGGCGGGCCTCGACGCGACCGTGCTCGTCAAGCTCGAGTTCTACAACCCCTCCGCGAGCGTCAAGGACCGGATCGGCATCGCGATCGTCGACGCCGCAGAGGCCTCCGGCGAACTCCTGCCCGGCGGCACCATCGTCGAGGGCACGAGCGGCAACACCGGCATCGCGCTCGCGCTCGTCGGAGCGGCCCGCGGCTACAAGGTCATCCTGGCGATGCCGGAGACCATGAGCAAGGAACGCCGCGTCCTCCTTCGCGCCTATGGCGCCGAGATCGTGCTGACCCCGGGGGCCGCCGGCATGCGCGGCGCCGTCGAGAAGGCCGAAGAGATCGTCGCGAACACGCCCGGTGCGATTCTCGCCCGTCAGTTCGACAACCCCGCCAACCCGGCGATCCACTTCGCGACGACCGGCGTTGAGATCTGGGACGACACCGAAGGCGCCGTCGACATCTTCGTCGCGGGCATCGGCACCGGCGGCACCATCACGGGCGCCGGACGACTGCTCAAGGAACGCAAGCCCTCCGTGCACATCGTCGGCGTCGAGCCGATCGACTCCCCGATCCTCACCGGCGGCAAGCCGGGTCCGCACAAGATCCAGGGCATCGGCGCGAACTTCATCCCGTCCGTTCTCGACACCGACCTCTACGATGAGGTGACCGATGTCACCCTCGCCGATTCCCTCACCACCGCTCGCGCACTCGCGACCGACGAGGGAATCCTTTCCGGCATCTCGGGCGGCTCCGCCGTCTGGGCGGCCATCGAGCAGGCGAAGAAGCCGGAGAACGCCGGCAAGACCATCGTCGCCATCCTCCCGAGCTTCGGAGAGCGTTACATCTCCACCGTGCTGTATGAGGACCTGCTCGACTAACAAGAACGGGAACAACTGAAAACCGACATGGGAGTCATTTCACGCATCCGTGAGGACATGGCGATGGCGCGCGCCCACGACCCGGCAGCCCGCAGCAACGTGGAGGTCTTCCTCGCGTACAGCGGGCTGCACGCCGTCTGGTCGTACCGCATCGCGCACCGGATGTGGGTGGCCGGGTTGTACCTGCCCGCCCGGCTGGTCTCCCAGTTCACCCGGTTCCTCACCGGGATCGAGATCCACCCCGGCGCCCGGATCGGGCGCCGGTTGTTCATCGACCACGGCATGGGCGTCGTGATCGGGGAAACCGCCGATGTGGGCGACGACGTGATGCTCTATCACGGCGTCACTCTCGGCGGGAAGACCCGGCACGGCGTCGTCCGCGGTGAGAAGCGGCATCCCACCCTCGGCGATGGCGTCACGATCGGCGCGGGCGCGAAGGTGCTCGGTCCGATCACGATCGGCGCCTGGAGCACGATCGGCGCGAACGCCGTCGTCACGAGGGACGCCCCGCCGAAGTCCCTGCTGCTCGGCATCCCCGCGACGATCCAGCCGGTGCGCGCGCAGACGATCGAGGGCGCGCGCGGTCTCCCGGTCTCCGACGAGGACTAGCCGGCTCGCGGCATCTGCCGCCGCCGCCGACCAGAGTCACCAGAAATGCCCAGAATCGCCGTTCGACCGGCGATTCTGGGCATCTTCTGCGACACTCGAGCGCGAAACCGGTTAGTCGTGGTCCCCGATTTCGGCGAGGCGGGTGGCCTCGTCCGCGAGGATGCAGGACTCGATGACGGCGTCGAGGGCGCCGTTCATCACGGTGTCGAGGTTGTACGCCTTGTAGCCGGTGCGGTGGTCGGCGATACGGTTCTCCGGGAAGTTGTACGTGCGGATGCGCTCTGACCGGTCCATCGTGCGGATCTGGCCCTTGCGGACCAGGGACGCGGCCGCGTCGATCTCTTCCTGCTGCCGGGCGAGGACGCGGGCGCGCAGGACGCGCATCCCGGCTTCCTTGTTCTGCAGCTGGCTCTTCTCGTTCTGCATCGCGACCACGATTCCGGTCGGAAGGTGGGTGATGCGCACCGCGGAGTCCGTCGTGTTGACGGACTGGCCGCCGGGGCCGCTCGACCGGTAGACGTCGATCTTGAGGTCGTTGTGGTTGATCTCGACTTCTTCGGGCTCATCGACCTCTGGAAACACGAGCACGCCCGCCGCAGAGGTGTGGATGCGTCCCTGCGACTCGGTCGCCGGCACCCGCTGGACGCGGTGCACGCCGCCCTCGTACTTGAGGTGCGCCCAGACGCCCTCAGCGGGGTCGTTGGTGTTGCTCTTGATCGCGAGCTGGATGTCCTTGATACCGCCGAGGTCGCTCGTGGTCTGCTCGATGATCTCGGTTTTCCACTTTTTCGACTCGGCGTAGTGCAGGTACATCCGGAGCAGGTCGGCGGCGAACAGTGCGGACTCCGCACCGCCCTCCCCCATCTTGATCTCCATGATCACGTCGCGGGCGTCGAGCTCATCGCGTGGGATGAGCAGACGGCGCAGCTTCGCGGAGGTGTCCTCGAGCTGGACCTCGAGCCCGGGGATCTCCTCGGCGAAGGACGAGTCCTCCTCCGCGAGCTCCCGGGCGGCGTCGAGGTTCTCACCGATTTCTTTCCACTCGTTCCAGGCCGCGATGATACGGCTCAGCTCGGCGTAGCGCCGGTTGACCTTCTTCGAACGGGCCGGGTTGGAGTGCAACTCCGGGTCGGCCAGTTCAGACTGCAGCTCGTCGAATTCGGCCTGCAGAGTCAGAACAGACTCGAACATTACTTGTCCTTGTCTGACCCGTTCAGGGACGGCATCGACTTCTGAACCTGCATGAGGAACTCCACGTTGGAGGACGTCTCCTTGAGGCGACCGAGGACGACCTCGAGTGCCTGCTGCTGGTCGAGTCCGGCAAGCGCACGACGGAGCTTCCAGGTGACCTTGACCTCGTCCGAGCTCATCAGCATTTCTTCACGACGGGTTCCCGATGCGTTGACATCGACCGCCGGGAAGATCCGCTTGTCGGCGAGCTGGCGCGAGAGGCGCAGCTCCATGTTGCCGGTGCCCTTGAACTCCTCGAAGATGACCTCGTCCATCTTGGAGCCGGTCTCGACGAGCGCGGACGCGAGGATGGTGAGCGAGCCACCGTTCTCGATGTTGCGCGCGGCGCCGAAGAAGCGCTTGGGCGGGTACAGGGCGGATGCGTCGACTCCACCGGAGAGGATCCGGCCCGACGGCGGCGCGGTCAGGTTGTACGCCCGCCCGAGTCGCGTGATCGAGTCGAGGAGCACGACGACGTCGTGTCCGAGTTCCACGAGGCGCTTGGCACGCTCGATGGCGAGCTCGGCGACCGTGGTGTGGTCCTCGGCCGGGCGGTCGAAGGTGGAGGCGATGACCTCACCCTTGACCGTGCGCTGCATGTCGGTGACCTCTTCCGGCCGCTCATCGACCAGCACGACCATGAGGTGGACCTCGGGGTTGTTGGTAGCGATGGCGTTCGCGATCTGCTGCATGACGATGGTCTTGCCGGCCTTGGGCGGCGCGACGATGAGGCCGCGCTGGCCCTTCCCGATCGGGGCGACGAGGTCGATGATGCGCTGGGTGAGCTTGCCGGGCTCGGTCTCGAGGCGGAGACGCTCCTGCGGGTACAGCGGGGTGAGCTTCTGGAACTCGACGCGATTGGCGGCTTCCTCGACGGACAGGCCGTTGATCGAGTCGACCTTGACGATCGCGTTGTACTTCTGGCGGCCGTTCTGGTCGCCCTCGTGCGGCTGGCGGATGGAACCGACGACGGCGTCACCCTTCCGCAGGTTGTACTTCTTGACCTGGCCGAGGGAGACGTACACGTCGCTCGCACCGGGCAGGTAGCCGGAGGTGCGCACGAACGCGTAGTTGTCGAGGACGTCGAGGATGCCGGCGACGGGGATCAGCACGTCGTCGTCGTTCAGCTCGGGCTCGAAGTCGTCGCCGGCGGTGACGCCGCGGCGCTTGCGGTCACGGAACCGGTTGCGGTTGCTGCGGCTGTTCAGGTCGTCGTCCTGGCCACGGTCCTGCTGGTTGCGGTCCTGCTGGCCGCGCTCCTGCTGCTGGGCCTGACGGTCCTGGTTGCGTTCCTGGTTACGTTCCTGGTTGCGCTCCTGCTGGGCCTGGCGGTCCTGCTGGTTGCGGTCCTGCTGCGCCTGGCGGTCCTGGTTGCGGTCCTGCTGGGACTGGTTGTTCCGGTCCTGCTGCGCCGCGTTGTTGCGGTCCTGGTTGCGGTCCTGATTGCGGTCCTGGTTGCGGTCCTGGTTGTCCTGGCCGCGCTCGGCGTTCTGGGTCTGCTGGTTCTGGTTGCGGTTCGACTGGCGGCCGTTCTGCTGACGGGAGTTGTCGTCCTGCTCGCCGCCCGCCTGGTTCTGGTTGCCGCCCCGGTTGCGATTACGGTTGCGACCCTGGCGCGGCTGTTCGGCCTGCTCGGTGGACTCGTCGGAGTCCGTGTCGGTGTCCGTG
>NZ_JASJVF010000057.1:0-16594 GCF_035019805.1 Cryobacterium sp. 10I1 | reverse complement strand
CCCGGGGCGCCCGGGGGGCGGCGCCCCCCCCGGTTCCGGGTGGAGGCTGCGGTGCAGCCGGTCGTGCGGGCCGGGTCAGCGGCCGAGGATGCCGCCGAGGTCGATTCCGGTGCCGGTGCCGTTCGTGGCGCCGGTGCTGCCGGAGCCGCTGAGGGCACCGTCGACGATGTCGCTGACGCTCGCACCGATGTCATCGACCGACGCCGAGGTGCCGTTGCCGGCCGGAGCGGTGACAGGAGCGGTGACGGGCGCGGTCGTGTCGGTGGTGAGCGGAGCGGTCACGGGAGCCGTGACGGCCGTGTCGTTGCCGGAGGCGACCGGGACGTCATTGCCGGACGCGACCGGGACGGAGGTGCCGTTGCCGATCGAGGCGCCGTTTCCGACGGAGTTGCCCGAGACGACCGGGCCGGAAACCAGCGGGGCGTTCAGCACGCCGCCGCCGAGGGCATCCGTGCTGGTTCCGTTCGCGCCGGACCTGTTCAGGCCGGACCCGTTCGCGTCGATGCCGCGCAGCGCGTCGTTCAGCAGGCCGAAGTCGACCGTGTTGGCCAGGCTGCTGCTGTCACTGCCCGAGGGGGAGACCGTACCGGTTTCCGCTGCCTGCGCCGGGGCGACGAAGCCGCAGACGATGAGGGCGGATGCCGCGACTCCGGTGATTCCGAATGCGGTGAGACGCTTCGTGATGGTGTTCATGAGAGCTCCATTTCGTAGTTCTGGTCCGGCCTCGGGTATTCCCCGGGCCGCACAAGTAGTCCGGAGCCCTCGTCGAGGCGGATTGGAATCCGTAGAGTGGGCTCGTGCCAGACTCTCCCAGCGCGCACCGCCGCGCGCAGCCACCGAGATTCCGGGCGCACCCGGCCCAGGCCGGCGTCGCGGCCTTCGCGCTGGCGATCCTCGTCGGCACAGCGCTGCTGATGCTGCCGATCGCGCGGGTGGGTCCCGGTGGGTCGAGCCTGCTCGAGGCGATCTTCACCGCGACGAGCGCGGTCTGCGTCACCGGGCTCGTCGTCGTCGACACCGCGACGCACTGGGCGCCCTTCGGGCAGGTCGTGATCATGCTCCTGATCCAGGTGGGCGGCCTCGGCATCATGACGTTCGCGTCCGTCGTCGGGCTCTCGGTGCTGCGGAAGATGAGCCTCCGCTCCCGGATCACTGCCGCTGCCGAGGTCAAGAGCGTCGGACTCGAGGACGTGCGCGGTCTGGTGCTCGGCGTCGTGGGGACATCCGTGCTGATCGAGCTCTGCGTCGCCGTGGTGCTGAGCCTGCGGTTCCTCTTCGGCTACGGCGAGCCGCTCGGGAGGGCGCTCTGGCTCGGGCTGTTCCACGCGGTGTCCTCGTTCAACAACGCGGGGTTCGCCCTGTTCAGCGACAACATGATCTCCTACGCGACCGACCCGTGGGTCTGCCTCCCGCTCGCCGCGGCGGTCATCCTCGGCGGTCTCGGCTTCCCCGTGCTCGTGCAGCTGCGCCGGTACCCGCGCCTGCCCCGGAAATGGGTGATGAACACCCGGCTCGTGCTCGCGGGCACCGTTGTGCTCCTCGTTGCAGGCGCCGTGTACCTCACAGCGGTCGAGTGGTCGAACCCGTCGACCCTCGGGCCGTTGGGCTGGTCGGACAAGATCCTGGTCGGATTCTTCCAGTCGGTCCAGGCGCGCACGGCGGGCTTCAACAGCATCGACTGGGGCCAGATGGACTCGGCGAGCCTGCTCGGCACCGACGTGCTCATGCTGATCGGCGGCGGCCCCGCCGGAACCGCGGGCGGCATCAAGATCACGACCTTCGCCGTCCTGTTCTTCGTCCTCGTCGCGGAGATTCGCGGCGAAGGGACGGTCACCGTGTTCGGCAAGCAGCTCGCCCGCTCGGTGCAACGCCAGGCCATCACGATCGTGCTGATCGCCGTGGCCGTTATCGCCTTCTCCACCGTCATCCTGATGCTCCTGACCGATTTCAGCCTCGACGCGCTGCTCTTCGAGGTGATCTCTGCCTTTGCTACCGTGGGGCTCTCGACCGGCATCACCGCGGCCATTCCTCCCGGCGGGCAGGTCGTGCTGATGCTGCTCATGTTCATCGGCAGGCTCGGCCCGATCGCCTTCGCGTCCGCCCTCGCACTCCGGCAGCGGCCCAGCACCTTTGAACTCCCCATAGAAAGGCCGATCATTGGCTAAGTTCTCCCTCTTCGGGCGTCGCTCGTCCTCCCGTCTCACCCAGGAGGACGCCGTTGTCGTGATCGGCCTCGGCCGGTTCGGCAGCTCCCTCGCCCTCGAGCTGATGAAAAGCGGCACCGAGGTGCTCGGGATCGACGGCGATGCCGATATCGTCCAGGCGCACAACGGCCTGCTCACCCACGTCGTGCGCGCAGACTCGACGAAAGAGGAGACCCTCCGCCAGCTCGCGGTCGCCGACTTCAGCACAGCGGTCGTCGCGATCGGCGGCGACATCCAGGCGAACATCCTCACGGCGTCGCTGCTGCTCAAGCTCGGGATCGGCAACATCTGGGCCAAGGCGGTGAGCGAACCGCACGGCGCGATCCTCGACCAGCTCGGCGTGACCCACGTGATCTATCCGGAGAAGGACATGGGCAAGCGGGTCGCGCACCTCGTGCGCGGGGTGATGCAGGACTATCTCGAGATCGGCGAGAACTTCGCCCTCGTCAAGATGGCGCCCCCTCGCGTGATCGTGGGGGTCTCGCTCGGCGAGTCCCGGGTGCGTCCGGTGCACGGCGTGACCGTGACCGCGTTCTTCCACGAGGGGGCCGGCTGGAGCTACACGACCCTCGAGACGGTTCTCGAGGCCGGCGATGTGATCCTCGTCGCGGGGGAGACCGAGCGGGTCGAGGCGTTCAGCAGGCTGCGCTAAGGCCGGCGCAGAGGTTGGCGCCGCGTAGGCTCGCCCTATGAGTAGTGCAGCAGTGGCCGCCGCCCGCTTCGTGACAGAGGCCGCGATCGGGACCCGCGTCGTCGTGCGCCGCACCATCGAGGGCGGCGTGACGGATGCCGTCGGCTACCTCCGCGCGTGCGGTCCGGCCGACTGCGTGGTCGAGACGAAACGCGGTCTCGTCACGATCGTGCTTGCCGAGATCGTGGCCGCGAAGGAAGTGCCGCCGCCGCCGGCGCCGCGTGCGCCCCGGCATCCGTTCGCCGACTGACGAGTCTCTACTGGCGGAGAATGGGGGATTCGAACCCCGGCTGTGGGCGCTGTGCGCTCACCTGTTGATGATTCTTTACTGGCGGAGAATGGGGGATTCGAACCCCCGAGGGCTCTCACCCAACACGCTTTCCAAGCGTGCGCCATAGGCCACTAGGCGAATTCTCCTGGCCGGTCATTTCCCGAAGGTAACAACCTCGAAGAATCTTACCTGTTTCTGAAGGCACTTGAGAACGCGCTGCGCAGGGACCTGCTTTTGGCTCGGTGCGGCTTTGCGCATAAACTGGGAGCGGCTCCTCGCGTGGCGCTATCTCAGCCAACTCCCCCAGGACGGAAACGTAGCAAGGGTAACTGGGCTCTGGTGGGTGCGCGAGGAGTTTTTTCATGCCCCCGCGGCCTCGAAAAGCGGATTCCGCAGGGCACTCTGACGCCCACCCGGGCCGAGGTCTGGGCATGCCGCGCACTAGTCACTACGCGCGCGTCGCATACTGCGCACAATTCCGTGATAACGATTCCATATCTACTCATAGACTGGGCTATGCGCGGATCGCGCCCCGACAGTGCCGGAGGCACCCATGGTCAACACGTCCGATAAAACCTTCTTGTGGCCCACCCAGCAGCCACGTCCGCTGAGCGATGAAGCGCTCGCGAGCGTAGACGCCTGGTGGCGAGCCGCGAATTATCTTTCGGTGGGGCAGATCTACCTGCTCGACAATCCGTTATTGCGGGAACCGTTGACCCGCGACCACATTAAGCCCCGCCTGCTCGGGCACTGGGGAACGACCCCCGGACTCAACTTCATTTATGCCCACCTGAACCGCGCGATCCAGGAACGCAAGATCAGCACCCTTTACGTCACCGGCCCCGGCCACGGTGGGCCCGGCATGGTCGCCAACGCATACCTCGACGGTACGTACACCGAGATCTACCCCGGTGTCGAGCAGAGCGAACGCGGCGTCAAGGCCCTGTTCCGCCAGTTCTCCTTCCCGGGCGGAATCCCGAGCCACGCTTCACCGGAGACCCCCGGTTCGATCCACGAGGGCGGCGAGCTCGGCTACGCGCTCAGCCACGCTTACGGCGCCGCGTTCGACAACCCCGACCTGCTCGTCGCGGCCGTCGTCGGCGACGGCGAGGCCGAGACCGGACCGCTCGCCACCAGCTGGCACTCCAACAAGTTCGTCGACCCGCTCGTCGACGGCGTCGTGCTGCCGATCCTGCACCTCAACGGGTACAAGATCGCCAACCCGACCATCCTCGCCCGCATCCCCGAAGAGGAACTCCTCGACCTGATGCGCGGTTACGGCCACAAGCCGTACATCGTTTCCGGCGGATTCAACGAGGAAGACCCGCTCCTCGTCCACCAGCGCATGGCCGAGACCCTCGACGAGGTGCTCAACGAGATCGCCGACATCAAGGCCCGCGCCCTCGCCGGCGACACCGAGCGTCCGCGCTGGCCCATGATCATCCTGCGCACCCCCAAGGGCTGGACCTGCCCGACCACGATCGACGGCCTTAAGGTCGTCGACTCCTGGCGTTCGCACCAGGTGCCGCTCAGCAACGCCCGCGACACCGAGGCGCACACCCGCCTCCTCGAGGGCTGGCTCGCCTCCTACCGTCCCGAAGAACTGTTCGACGAGTCCGGTGCGCCGGTCGCGAAGATCACCGGGCTCGCCCCGGACGGTGAGCTGCGGATGAGCGCGAACCCCGTCTCCAACGGCGGCCTGCTCCGCAAGGATCTGCGCCTTCCCGACTTCCACGACTATGCCGTCGATGTTCCCTCCCCTGGAGCCACGACGGATGAGGCCACGAAGGTCCTCGGAACCTGGCTCGCGGATGTCATCAGGGACAACCCAGACAACTTCCGGATCTTCGGGCCGGATGAGACAGCATCCAACCGTCTCGCCCCCGCCGTGTTCGCTGCGACGGAGAAGACCTGGAACGCCGAATACCACGAGGGCGACACCAACCTCGAACGCGCCGGCCGCATCATGGAGATGCTCAGCGAGCACCAGTGCCAGGGCTGGCTCGAGGGCTACCTGCTCACCGGTCGCCATGGCCTGTTCAACTGCTACGAGGCCTTCATCCACATCGTCGACTCGATGTTCAACCAGCACGCGAAGTGGCTCAAGGTCACCCGCGAGATCCCGTGGCGCCGCTCGATCTCGAGCCTCAACTACCTGCTCTCCTCGCACGTCTGGCGCCAGGACCACAACGGCTTCTCCCACCAGGACCCGGGCTTCATCGACCACGTCGTGAACAAGAGCGCGGATGTCGTGCGCGTCTACCTGCCCTTCGACGCGAACACGCTGCTCTCGATCTACGACCACTGCCTGCGCAGCGTCGACTACGTGAACGTCGTCGTCGCAGGCAAGCAGCCCGCGCCGAACTGGCTCACCATGGACCAGGCCGTCGCACACTGCGACCGCGGCCTCGGCATCTTCGACTGGGCAGGCACCGAAATCGCCGGCACCGAACCGGATGTCGTCCTCGCCGCAGCCGGAGAGGTCCCGACCCTCGAGATCCTCGCCGCCGCCGCGATCCTGCGCGAAGCGATGCCCGACCTCAAGGTCCGCGTCGTCAACGTCGTCGACCTGATGCGCCTGCAGTCCGAGGCGGACCACCCGCACGGACTCAGCGACGCCGAGTTCGACGCCTACTTCACCGCGAACAAGCCGATCGTGTTCGCATACCACGGGTACCCGTGGCTGATCCACCGCCTGACCTACAAGCGCCACGGACACGCGAACCTGCACGCCCGCGGGTACAAGGAAAACGGCACCACGACGACACCGTTCGACATGGTCATGCTCAACGACCTCGACCGGTATCACCTGGTGATGGACGTTATCGACCGCGTCCCCGGACTCGGCGCGCGCGCCGGTGTTCTCCGCCAGGAGATGCAGGATGCCCGCCTCCGCGCCCGCGGCTACACGCGTGCGTTCGGTGAGGACATTCCCGCGGTCACCGAGTGGGTGTGGGATGCGAACGGCATCGGCGCCACCCCGGTCGATGTGGGACTTTCCACAGGTGGGGATAACGTCTAATCGTGGCTGACAGTATCTACATCACCTCCGCCGAGGGTTATACAGGCAAATCTACGATCGCGCTGGGTGTTCTGGACACCCTGCTTCGTTCGGTCGAACGGGTCGGCGTTTTCCGTCCCGTCGCCCGTTCTTCCAACCATCCCGACTACGTGCTCGAGCTCCTGCTCGAGCACCTCTCCGCAGGCAAGGCCGCAAGTGCGACCGCTGCAACGAGCACCCCGCTCACCTACGACGAATGCGTAGGCGTACATTATGACGAAGTCCACCTCGACCCCGATGCGGCACTCGGCCGTATCGTGCAGCGTTACAAGGCCGTCGAGGCCCAGTGTGACGCGGTCGTCGTCATCGGAAGCGATTACACCGACGTCGGCAGCCCCACCGAGCTCGCCTTCAACCTCCGCATCGCCGCCAACCTGGGCGTCCCTGTGCTGCTGGTTCTCGGTGGACGCGTGGGCTCCGGCCAGGGCGAGACGCTCAACCAGGATGACAGGCTCGGCCAGAGCGACCCGCGCACGCCGGACGACATCCGCCAGTTGACGGATGTCACCATCGCCGAACTGCGCAACGAGCACGTCTCGCTGCTCGGCGTCATCGTCAACCGGGCAGATCCGACGCGCCTGGACGACGTGATCGGCGCCGTCCGCGACGTCGTCGACGCCCCCGGAAGCGAACTCGCGAACGTGCCGGTCTGGGCGCTTCCCGAGGACCCGTACATCGTCGCACCGAGCATGAAGAGCATCCTCAAGGCCGTGAAGGGAACCCTCGTCAAGGGGGACCCCGCGCTCCTGTCCCGTGAGGCCCTCGGAGTCGTCGTCGCGGCGATGTCGATGGTGAACGTGTTGCCCCGCCTGTTCGACGGGGCCGTCGTGCTCATCCCGAGCGACCGTCCCGATGTGCTCCTCGCCGTGCTGATGGCGAACTCCTCTGCGACGTTCCCCTCGATCGCGGGCATCATCCTCGTCGGCGGCTTCGACCTCCCGACGGAGATCGAACAGCTCGTCGAGGGGCTCGCTTCTTCGGTGCCGATCATCCGTACCGAACTCGCGTCCTACGAGGCCGCGGTGCGCATCACGCACACCCCCGGCCGGATGGCCGCGGATTCGCAGCGCAAGCTCGACACCGCGCTCGCCCTCTTCGAAGGCCACGTCGAGGCATCCGTTCTGCTCGATCGCCTCAAGGTGAGCCGCGCCGACGTCGTGACGCCGCTCATGTTCGAGTACACGCTGCTCGAACGTGCCCGGAAGAACCGCAAGCGCATCGTGATGCCCGAGGGGGAGGACGACCGCGTGCTGCGCGCCGCCGCGACCCTGCTGGCCCGCGATGTCGCAGACATCATCATTCTCGGGGAAGAGGTCGAGGTCCGCTCCCGCGCGATCGGGCTCGGCATCGACATCGGGAAGGCCCAGGTGATCAGCCCCTTCAACGAGGAGCTCCGCACCAAGTTCGCCACAGAGTACGCCCGCCTGCGCGCTCACAAGGGCGTCACCATCGACCAGGCCAGGGACGTCGTCACCGACGTGTCCTACTTCGGCACGATGATGGTGCAGATGGGACTGGCCGACGGCATGGTCTCCGGTGCGACGCACACCACGGCGCACACGATCCGCCCGAGCTTCGAGATCATCAAGACCCGCCCGAACACGTCCGTCGTGTCGAGCGTGTTCCTGATGGCCCTCGCGGACAAGGTCCTCGTCTACGGTGACTGCGCCGTGAACCCCGACCCGACCGCAGAGCAGCTCGCCGACATCGCCATCTCCGCTTCGGAGACGGCCGTCGAGTTCGGCATCGAGCCGCGCATCGCGATGCTGTCGTACTCGACAGGCGAGTCGGGCAAGGGGGCGGACGTCGACAAGGTCCGCGCCGCGACCGCGCTCGTCCGCGAGCGTCGCCCCGACCTTCTCATCGAGGGCCCGATCCAGTACGACGCGGCAGCGGATGCTGCTGTCGCCGCTGTGAAGATGCCGGCTTCGGCCGTGGCCGGCCGGGCCACCGTCTTCATCTTCCCGGACCTCAACACCGGCAACAACACCTACAAGGCCGTCCAGCGCAGTGCTGGCGCCCTCGCGCTCGGCCCTGTCCTGCAGGGCTTGCGCAAACCGATCAACGACCTTTCCCGAGGAGCACTTGTGCAGGACATCGTCAACACCGTTGCGATCACCGCAATCCAGGCGGCGTCACTCGACTCCGCTGCCGCCGCTGCTGCCGCGACTGCGACGGTCTCAGCATGAGCGCCGTCCTGGTCATCAACTCCGGTTCCTCGTCGTTCAAGTACCAGCTGATCGACATGCAGACGGAGACCGAGCTCGCGAGCGGTCTCGTCGAGCGCATCGGTGAGGCGAGCGGGCACGCCCGTCACACCGCCGCCGGTTCCGACCGCGTCGAGCAGACGCTGCCGATCCCGGACCACACCGCCGGATTCGCCGTGATGCTCGCCGCGTTCGCCGCCAGCGGCCCGCAGCTCAGCACGGCGAACCTTGTGGCCGTCGGCCACCGGGTCGTGCAGGGTGGCAGTATCTTCCAGGGTCCGACCGTGATCGATGACGAGGTGCTCGCCCAGATCAGCGCGCTCTCCGACCTCGCGCCGCTCCACAACCCGGCACACGTTCAGGGCATCAACGCGGCCAGGGCACAGTTCCCGGACGTGCCCCACGTCGCCGTCTTCGACACGTCGTTCCACCAGACGATGCCGGCACCGGCGTACACCTACGCGATCGACACCGCGCTGGCCGCCGAGTACGGCATCCGTCGTTATGGAGCACACGGCAGCTCGCACAAGTTCGTGTCCGAAGCCGCTGCGGAGTTCCTCGGCCGCCCGCTCGCCGAGCTCAAGACCATCGTGCTGCACCTCGGAAACGGGGCGTCGGCGTGCGCGGTCGACGGTGGAAAGTCCATCGACACCTCGATGGGCCTCACCCCGCTGCAGGGACTCGTCATGGGTACCCGCTCCGGCGACATCGACCCCGCCGTGCTGTTCCACCTGCACCGCAAGGCCGGCATGTCGATCGAAGAGCTCGACACCCTGCTGAACAAGAAGAGCGGCATGCTCGGACTGACCGGCAACGGTGACATGCGCGACGTCGAGGACGCCGCGATAGCCGGGGACGCGGTCGCCCAGGCTGCCCTCGACGTCTACTACCACCGCATCCGCGGTTACGTGGGCAACTACATCGCCCAGCTCGGTGGACTCGACGTGATCGTCTTCACCGCCGGTATCGGCGAGAATTCGGGAATCATCCGGGCCGGCGCCCTCGCCGGACTCGAATTCCTCGGCATCGAGATCGACCCGGCGAAGAACGACCCGTTCTCCCGGGTCGCCCGCGTCATCTCGACCGATGACTCGAAGGTCACCGTGCTCGTCATCCCGACGAACGAGGAGCTGGAGATCGCTCGCCAGACCCTCGCCGTCATCTAGCAGCACCGAAGTCGACGGCCGCTCCCTTCGGGGGCGGCCGTCGCGTGCGTTAACGCACCCCGCTACTGCTCGCGAGAGTGCACTTTTGGCCCTTAAAACGGCGGTTTAGGGGCCAAAAGTGCGCTCTCGCGAACGGGGCGTGGCGGATACCTCAGGCGGTTCTGGGGGCTGTGCTTCCGCGCACCACGAGGTGCGTGGGCACGATCGTGGTGCCAGGAACGGACGCACCGGGGGAATCGATCTGCCGCAGGAGCTTCTCGATGCAGAGCCGGCCGACCTGGGCGAAGTCCTGGTGCACCGTCGTCAGTGGGGGCCAGAATTCACCGGACTCGCGCATGTCGTCGAAGCCGACGACGCTCACGTCGGCGGGCAGGGCCCGGCCGGCCTCATGCATCGCGCGCATCACACCGAGGGCCATCTGGTCGTTGGACGCGAAGATGGCCGTGACGAGCGGGTCGGCGGCGAGGGTCACCCCGTGCACGTAGCCGCTCTGCGCACTCCAGTCCCCTTCGAGCACGGGGGGCACCGGGGCACCGGCCGCCTTCAGGGTGTTGCGCCACGACGCCGTGCGGCGACCGGCCGAGAAGGAGGACTCCGGGCCGGCGATGTGCCAGACCGTGCGGTGACCGAGGTCGAGCAGGTGCTGGGTGGCCAGGCGGGCGCCCTCGGTCTGGTCGGTGTCGACGACCGTGTACCGGGAACCGGCGTCGGAGTCGACGATGACGACGGGAAGCCCGGTCGGCACGGTCACGTCGATCCGGTCGAGCATGTGGGCTTCCATGATGATCACGATGCCGTCGACGGCCTGCTCGGCCAGCCGGGTCACGGCGCCGGTGACCGCACCCTGGGTGGGTCTCGTCACCGGGATGAGGGTGATCGAGTACCCGGCCTCCGCGGCCGCCATCGCCACCGCGTCGAGCGTGCGCATGTTGCCGAAGCTCGACAGGGTGAACATGATCACGCCGATGGTGCTGAACCGGCCCGACTTGAGGGCGCGGGCGGCGCTGTTCGGGCGGTAGCCGATCTCATCCATGGCCGCGAGCACGCGGTCCCGGGTGTCGGAGTCGACATTGCTGCGGGCGTTCACCACCCGGGAAACGGTCTGGGACGAGACGCCGGCCAGGGCCGCGACATCCGCCATCGACGGCAGGCGCTGCACACCGCGGGTCAGGGGACTCTGGGGAGTCGGGTGAGTCGGGTGACTCGGGGGAGTCGAGGGCGCGGAGGTGCCGGCGCCTTCAGCGGGGCTGATCTTTGCCACGTTCCCTCCCGGGTCCCGGAAAATGCTTCCGTATGTTTACGTAAACATGCTAGCGTGCTTACACGTCATGTTTACGCAAACATGACCAGGAACCTCGAACTCCATCATCCGCCGCACCACACTATCGAGTCAGAGAAACAGGAATGACGACGCTGTCAACGCTCACCCCCAGCGGCCAGGCGCTTTCCGGCCCACGGAAGCCGCACGTGCAGAAGCGCGACTGGACCGGCTGGAAGTTCATCGCCCCGTTCATGGTCGTCTTCACCCTCGTCCTGATCGCTCCGGTGCTGTATTCGATCTACCTGAGCTTCTTCAAGGAACAGCTCGTCGGGGGCAACTCCTTCGTCGGCTTCGCGAACTACGGCCAGGCGCTCACGGATCCCCAGTTCTGGGAGTCGATGGGGCGGGTGACCCTGTTCTTCGTCGTACAGGTTCCGATCATGCTCGGTATCGCACTCTTCGCCGCCCTCGCGATCGACAGTGCGCGCCTGCACCTGTCCAGCTTCTTCCGCATCGCGATCTTCCTGCCGTACGCCGTTCCCGCGGTGGTCGCCACCCTGATGTGGGGCTTCATGTACGGCACGAAGTTCGGCCTGGTCGGCAATCTCAACGACTTCTTCCACCTCGCCATTCCTGACCCGCTCGGGAGCAGCTGGGTGCTCGCGAGCATCGGCAACATCGTCACCTGGGAATTCATCGGCTACAACATGATCCTGTTCTATGCGGCGCTCCGGGTGATCCCGACCGACCTCTATGAGGCGGCCTCCCTCGACGGCGCCGGCGCCTTCCGCATCATCCGCAGCATCAAGATGCCGGCGCTGCGTCCCGCCATCGTGATCGGCGGCATCTTCTCGGTCATCGGCAGCTTCCAGCTCTTCAACGAGCCGAGCATCCTGCAGTCCCTGGCGCCCAACACCATCTCGACCTATTTCTCCCCGAACATGTACGCGTACAACCTGTCGTTCGCGGGCCAGCAGTACAACTATTCGGCCACCATCGCGATCATCGTCGGCCTCTTCACTGCCGTCATCGCCTACATCGTGCAGAACTCCGGTTCGCGGAAGGAGGTCTGAGATGTCCACCACTGACCAGGCCAGAGTGAACGTGCCCGCAAGCCAGGCCAGGGCCCCACGGATGTCCCGCTACACCCGGACGAACAAGTCCAACCAGGGCCTGCACACAAAGAAGTCGATCCTGCTCACCATCATCATGGGCGCGCTGGTCCTCTACAGCCTGCTGCCCTTGTTCTGGCTCTTCGTGAACTCGACCAAGACCCAGGCCGAGCTGCTCAACTCCTTCGGCCTCTGGTTCAGCGGCCCGAACGCACTCTGGGACAACATCGTCGCAACCGTCACCTACAACGACGGAGTCTTCGTCCGCTGGTTCGGGAACACCCTGATGTACGTCGTCGTCGGGGCGGGAGGGGCCACCTTCCTCGCGGCACTCGGCGGCTACGGGCTGGCCAAATTCAACTTCCCGGGCAAGAAGGCCGTCTTCGCCGTCGTGCTCGGTGCCGTGGCGATCCCCGGCACGGCCCTCGCGGTCCCGACCTTCCTCATGTTCAGCCAGATGGGCCTCACGAACACGCCCTGGGCGGTCATCCTGCCCTCGTTGATCAGCCCGTTCGGTCTGTACCTGATCTGGACCTACGCCCTCGATGCCGTGCCGACCGAGGTACTCGAGGCCGCACGCATGGACGGGGCAGGCGAATTCCGCACCTTCTTCACCATCTCCCTCAAGCTCCTCGCCCCAGGCCTCGTGACCGTGCTCCTGTTCACCCTCGTGGCCACCTGGAACAACTACTTCCTGCCCCTGATCATGCTGAGCGAACCGACCTGGTACCCGCTCACCGTCGGACTCAAGCAGTGGAGCAATCAGGCCCAGACCGTCGGCGGCGACGTGATCTACAACCTCGTGATCACCGGTTCGATGCTCACAATCATCCCGATCGTCGTCGCGTTCCTGTTCCTGCAGCGCTACTGGCAGTCCGGCCTCGCCGCCGGCAGCGTCAAGGCGTGACCCCCCCCGACCCATTCGACCGCACCACCTGTCCCGCATCGCAGTTCATCCATTTACAAGGAAGTGAAAGGCATTTCATGAAAGCACCACACAGCACCAGGAAGGCACTGCGTCGCACCGCGGTCGTCGTCGCCACCGGACTCGCGCTCAGCATGTCCCTCGCAGCGTGTTCCGGATCCGGAACCGGATCGACAGCATCGTCGACCGCCAGCGCCGCGGACATCACCGCGGCCCTGAACGAGAAGTCGACCATCACCGTCTGGGCGTGGGCCCCGGCCGTGGAGAAGATCGCCGCGGCGTTCGAGAAGGAACACCCGAATGTGACCGTCAAGGTCGTCAACGCGGGAACCGGCAACGATCAGTACATCAAGCTCCAGAACGCGATCAAGGCAGGGTCCGGCGCGCCGGACATCGCCCAGATCGAGTATTACGCGCTTCCGCAGTTCGCGTTGTCCAAGTCGCTCGCCGACCTCAGCGCATACGGCTTCGACTCGTACGCGTCCGAATACACCGACAGCACCTGGGGATCGGTCAAGCTCGGCGACGGCATCTACGCCCTCCCGCAGGACTCCGGCCCCATGGCCATGTTCTACAACAAGGCCGTCTTCGACAAGTACGGCCTCACCGTTCCCACCACCTGGGACGAGTACGTCGCAACGGCCAAGAAGCTGCACGAGGCCAACCCGAACGCCTACATCACCAACGACACCGGCGACGCCGGCTTCACCACGAGCATGATCTGGCAGGCCGGCGGCCAGCCGTACACCACGACGGACTCCACCAAGGTCAGCATCAACCTCCAGGACGCGGGCTCGAAGAAGTTCGCAGACACCTGGAACACGCTGCTCAGCAACGACCTCCTCGCCGCAACGCCCAGCTGGAGCGACGAATGGTACAAGGGCCTCGGCGACGGCACCATCGCCACCCTCAACATCGGTGCCTGGATGCCCGGCAACCTCGAGTCCGGTGTGAAGGAAGCCGCCGGTGACTGGCGGGTCGCACCGCTGCCGACGTACACGGCAGGCGACAAGGCAAGCGCCGAGAACGGCGGCGGTGGAGATGCCATCCTCGAGCAGAGCAAGAACAAGCTCGTCGCAGCCGGTTTCCTCCAGTACATGAACGAGGGCGCGGGCACCCAGATCTCGATCGACGCCGGCGGATTCCCGTCGACCGTCGCCGACCTGAACTCCGACGCGTTCCTGAACGCCACGAGCGACTACTTCGGCGGCCAGAAGATCAACCAGGTCCTCGTGCAGTCCGCGAAGGACGTCGTTCCCGGCTGGAGCTACCTCCCGTTCCAGGTCTACTCGAACAGCATCTTCAAGGACACGGTCGGCCAGGCGTATGCCGCCAAGTCCGACCTCAATGCCGGGTTGACCGCGTGGCAGAAGGCCACCGCGGACTACGGCAACCAGCAGGGCTTCACCGTCACCAGCAAGTAGCATCCTGCGCCACCGTCGTACCGAACAAAGAGGATCTTCTCCCGTGTTGCACGCCCGGCTCAGCATCACCCGCGACAACGTTGTGGCACCCGTTTCGCCCCGGATCTTCGGCTCCTTCGTCGAACACATGGGCCGCGCCGTGTACACGGGCATCTACGAGCCCGGTCATCCCGCCGCGAATGCGGAGGGATTCCGCCAGGACGTGCTCGACCTGGTGCGGGAACTGAACCCGAGCCTCGTCCGCTATCCCGGAGGCAACTTCGTCTCCGGCTTCCGCTGGGAAGACAGCGTCGGCCCCCGCGACACGCGCCCCGTGCGCCTCGACGTGGCGTGGCACAGCATCGAGACCAACGAGGTCGGCCTGCACGAATTCGCGGCCTGGGCGGAGACCGCGGGCGTCGAGGTGATGCAGGCCGTGAACCTGGGCACCCGGGGCGTCGCGGAAGCCGCGGCCCTGCTCGAATACGCCAACCACCCGGGGGGCACCACCCGCTCCGAGGAGCGCAGGGCCAACGGTCGCACGGAACCGTTCGGCATCCGCGTCTGGTGCCTCGGCAACGAAATGGACGGCCCCTGGCAGATCGGCCACAAGACCGCCGAGGAATACGGGCGCCTCGCCGCCGAGACCGCCCGGGTGATGAAATGGGTCGACCCCACCATCGAACTCGTCGTCGCCGGCAGCTCCAACGCCGAAATGCCCACCTTCGGCAGCTGGGAACGCACGGTGCTCGGGCACACCATCGACCTCGTCGACCACATCTCCCTGCACGCCTACTACGAGGAGAAGCCCGGCGACCTCGGCAGCTTCCTGGCCTCCGGCGTCGGCCTGGACCGCTTCATCGGAGACGTCGCCGCGATCGTCGACGAGGTGGCGGCCGAACGGGGCGTCGACCGCTTCATCGGCATCAGCGTCGACGAGTGGAACGTCTGGTACCAGACCCGCTTCAACGAGGTGGACAAGGCGGACCTGCTCACCGGCGACTGGAACGCCCACCCCCGCCTGATCGAAGACGAGTACAACGTCAGCGACGCCGTCGTCGTCGGTTCCCTGCTGATCTCCCTGCTGCGCAACAGCGACCGGGTCTCGATGGCCAACCTCGCCCAACTCGTGAATGTGATCGCCCCGATCAGGTCCGAACCCGGCGGACCGGCCTGGCGACAGACCACGTTCTTCCCCTTCGCGTTGACCACGGGCGCAGCCCGCGGCGACGTGCTGGCCACCGCGATCCACTCCGACACCTACGAAACCGTCGCCCACGGCACCGTCGACGTAGCGGATGCCGCCGCGACGGCCACCGACGACGAGGTCGTGCTGTATCTCGTGAACCGGTCGAGCACCACCCCGCTCACCCTGGACGTGGACCTGGCCGGGGCACCCGCCGGAGCGATCCGGTCCGCGCGGAGCGTGCACGCCCCGGACGGCGGCGACCGGTTCAGCACGAATGCCCTCGATCATCAGGAGACGGTGGCACCCGTCGAGCTCACGGGCCTGACGCTGTCGGAAGACGGCGCCCGCCTCACCGCGGTGCTGCCGGCACTGTCCTGGTCCATCGTCCGCCTGGCCGCCCGGAGCGCGTCATGAGCACCATGAGCGCGACCATCGCGGCAACATCGACAGCGACCCGCTGGGTGCGCTGGCCGGATGCGCACACCCTCGCCGACGGAACGGAGAGCCTGGCGTCCGGAACCGCACGTATCGCATACGGCGCCGACTACAACCCCGAACAGTGGCCGGAGGCGGTCTGGGCCGACGACATGCGGCTGATGCGCGAGGCCGGCGTGAACATCGTCAGCGTCGGCATCTTCTCCTGGGCGCTGCTGCAGCCCACCATCGACAGCTGGGATTTCGGCTGGCTCGACCGCGCCCTCGACCTGCTGCACGCCAACGGCATCGCCGTCGACCTCGCCACCGCAACCGCGAGCCCGCCACCCTGGCTGACCGAGGCGCACCCCGAGGTGCTGCCCGTGAACCGGCTCGGCGAGACCATCTGGCCCGGCGGCCGCCAGCAGTGGCGTCCGACCTCACCGGTCTTCCGCCGGTACGCACTGGCCCTCGTCGAGAAGATGGCCATGCGCTACGCCGGCCATCCCGCACTCGCCATGTGGCACATCAGCAACGAACTCGGCTGCCACAACGTCTACGACTACTCTGACGACGCCGCTGCGGCCTTCCGCGGCTGGCTCGCA
Organism: Cryobacterium sp. 10I1; assembly: GCF_035019805.1. Taxonomy (NCBI): domain Bacteria; kingdom Bacillati; phylum Actinomycetota; class Actinomycetes; order Micrococcales; family Microbacteriaceae; genus Cryobacterium; species Cryobacterium sp. 10I1. Next base: position 85 of record NZ_JASJVF010000057.1, on the reverse strand, counting down.
GGCCGGTACGGCTCGCTCGTCGAACTCAACCGGGCCTGGGGCACCGCGTTCTGGTCCCAGAACTACTCGAGCTGGAGCCAGATCC
>NZ_JASJVF010000056.1:0-16699 GCF_035019805.1 Cryobacterium sp. 10I1 | reverse complement strand
CTTCAGCCGCGGCCGCTGCCGCTTTCGTCGGCCTGCTCTGGCCGCGGCTGAAGCGGCGGCAGGCCCTCGTCGTCGCGGTGGCCGCCTTCGTCGTGGCCACAGCCCTGACGCCCGTTCTCGCGCCCGGGCTGCCCGTGCTTGCGGCCGCGCTCGTCGCCATCGTCGTCGGCTGGTCCAACTGGGCCGGCGCGCGCTCCGGCACCCCCTCTGGTACTCCAACGCGGGGGAGCGGCAGGTGACCCTCTGGCAGATCGTGATCGCGGCATCCATCGCCTGTGTCGTGCTGAAGCTCGCCGGCTATCTGGTGCCGGCCTCCGTGCTGAAGAAGCCGACCCTGGCGAGAATCAGCGAACTCGTGACCGTTGCCCTGCTCGCGGCCCTCATTGCGGTGCAGACGCTCGGCGCGGGGACGGGCGTTGCCCTGGACGCCCGGGTGCCCGCGGTCCTCGTCGCGGTCGTCCTGTTCGCCCTGCGGGTGCCCTTCATCGTCGTCGTGATCGTGGCCGCGCTTGTGGCGGCAGGCCTTCGAGCCCTCTTCTGAGCCTATTCGTCGAGGTTGTCTACGCCCGGCAGCCAGGCGAGGCCGGGACCGCCCCAGCCGCGCTTGCGCGTGACCTTCGTTGCGATCTTCGCGTAGAAGTGCTCGAGGCGATCCACATACACCGTGCCGTCGAGGTGATCGAATTCGTGCTGGAAGATCCGGGCGAGCCAGCCGTCCGCGTGGATTTCGAACGGTTTCTGGTCGAGGTCCACGGCGCGGAGGATCGCCCGGGGGGAGCGGAGCAGCGGGAATCGCTCGCCTGGGTACGACAGGCACCCCTCGACGTCCTCGTCTTCGTCGGCCTCTCCGGCGGGGACCGGAGTGATCCAGAGCTCGGGGTTGATCGCGACGCCGCGCCACTGTCGGTTGTCGTCGTCGAGGTAGGCGTAGGTGAACAGACGCAGCGGGATGCCGACCTGCGGGCCGGCGAGACCGACTCCAGGAGCGGCGTCCATCGTCTCGAACATGTCCTGGACGAGATCGCGGAGCTCCTGGTCGAAGGTCTCGACGGGCTTGGCGGGGGTGTGGAGGACGGGGTCCCCGAAAATAACAATTGAGCGAACGGCCATTCAGCAAGGATATCGGGCCGTTCCGTCGTAGGGTCGTTGAGTGCACCTCGACCTGATTGACTTCACCGTCGACCTCCCCGTCGACCCTCGCCAGGCGATCGGCATACCGCTCGCCCTGATCGGCGGCGTGTTCCTGTCGCTCGGAGCCCAGTTCCAGCACCGGGGCGTCAACAAGGTCGAAGCCAACACCGTTGCGGTCACGGGAGGCCTCGACCCGCACCAGCTGCTGCTCCTGCTGCGCCGGCCCTCCTGGGTGATCGGCACCCTCATGCTCGGCCTCGCCATCGTCTTCCAGCTCTCGAGCCTCGCCTTCGCCCCGATCATCGTCGTGCAGCCCCTCGGCGCCGTCGCCCTCGTGATCACGTCGATCGTCAACGCCCGGGTGACCAGGACCCCGGTCAACCGGGCCTCCAAGATCGCCATCGCGCTCTGCGTCGGCGGCATCGGGCTCTTCGTCACCGTCGCGGCCTTCTTCGCCGTGGACAAGCCGGTGACCGACAAGAACCTCATCACCATCCTGATCGTGCTCGCCGCGGTGCTCGTCTCCTTCGTCGTCGCGTTCGCGCTGCTGCACACCCAGTTCAAGGCGATCTTCTACATCACCGGCGCCGGTGTGCTCTACGGCTTCGTCGCGACCCTGGCGAAGGTGATCATCAACCGCACTCAGAACGGCAATTTCGAGTGGCTGACGCTCACCTGCGTCGCCGGCCTGCTCCTCGCGGCAGCTCTCGGCGCTTACTTCGTCCAGAACGCGTATTCGTCGGGACCGCCCGATCTCGTGATCGCCGGCCTGACCGTGATCGATCCGCTGGTGGCGGTCGGAATCGGCATCGTCGTCCTCGGCGAGATCGCACAGGCTCCAGCGTGGGCGGGAGTAGCGTTCGCATTCGCAGGCGCCATCGCGATCTGGGGTGTCATCCTGCTGTCGCGGCACCACCCGCAGGCATCCGTTACCGTATCGGAATAGGGCGCGCCGTCGCCGAGGATGGGCGAGAACACGCGGATTTAGAATAGGGTGCTAGGAGATGTCGGCCGCGTTCGCGCCGTCCAAGACCTGAAATACCGCCGGATGACGACCTCCGGCCCACACACGTTGGGACACCCTCACTTTGTCAGACTCGACCGCTTCGCCACTAGGTTCGACCCCTGTGGCTCCGGGTTCGAAAAAGCCGATCAAGGTCCTCATTGCCTGCGACACGTTCGCCCCTGACGTCAACGGCGCGGCGAAGTTCGCCGAGCGTCTCGCCGCCGGCCTGACCTCCCGCGGCCACGAGGTGCAGGTCTTCGCGCCGGCTGCCTCGGCCAAGCACGGCACCTGGACCGAAGAGCACGAGGGACAGACGTTCCTCGTGCACCGGATCAAGAGCTGGCGCTGGTACCCGCACGACTGGCTCCGCTACGCGCTGCCGTGGCTGATCCATGCGGAGAGCCGCCGAATTCTCGACACCTTCAAACCGGATGTCGTGCACTTCCAGTCCCACATCAACATCGGGCGCGGCGTCACGATCGAGGCCGCGAAGCGCGGCATCCGCATCATCGGGACGAACCACTTCATGCCCGAGAACATGCTCGAATTCACGCTCATTCCGAAGAGCATGCACGAGCGTCTGATCAAGATGGCCTGGAAGGCGGCTCGCCGCACCTTCGGCCGGGCGGAAGCCGTCACGACGCCGACCGTGCGCGCCGCCGAGTTCCTGGAGAAGTACACCGGACTCGAGGGCGTGCTCGCCATCTCGTGCGGCATCGACGCCCATAACTATTCACCGTCCTTCGAGCCGCGCACGGAGAACCGGATCCTCTTCGTCGGCCGAGTGACGAGCGAGAAGCAGATCGATGTGCTCCTGCACGCCGTGACGCTGCTCGCGCCTGAACTGGACACCCAGGTCGAGATCGTGGGCGGTGGCGACCAGAAGCGCAACCTCGAACACCTCGCCCAGAGCCTGGGCATCAGCAACCGCGTCGTCTTCCGCGGCTACGTGACGGATGAGGAACTGCGCGCGGCATACACCCGCGCCACCTTGTTTGCGATGCCGTCGATCGCTGAGCTGCAGAGTATCGCGACTATGGAGGCAATGGCCTCGGGCCTGCCGATCGTCGCCGCGAACGCCATGGCGCTGCCGCACCTCGTCCACGACGGACAGAACGGCTTCCTCTTCGAGCCAGGAAGCGCCCAGGACCTTGCGGACAAGCTGACCCGTGTACTCACTGCGGGCCCCGAAGTGCTCGACGCCCTCAAGCACGAGTCGCTCCGGCTGATCGGTGCCCACGACATCAATCGCACCCTCGACACTTTTGAGAGCCTGTATCGTGGGGAACCGGTGGTCGACACGATCACCTCAGATGCCGCCGCCCGCTCCACGGAGTGACTGCGGTTGGGGGCGGTAGCTCAGCTGGTTAGAGCAGCGGACTCATAATCCGTCGGTCCCGGGTTCAAGTCCCGGCCGCCCTACTCGAAATCTGCCTTGATCAGGTATTCTTGTCCTCGCTGAAGGGGCAAGACTCGATGCATGCAGTCTTTATCCATTGTTTATTCCGAAGTGCTCGCCTACTGACGGCGCTCATGGAGAAGGTGCGCGACCGAGTTCGCTCGGTCTGGAGTGACCTCGAACACCTACGGGTGGACATCATCGAGGTGATGCTCGGCACAGCGACACGCGCGCCGCTCAGCAACGCGACGTTCTCTCCACGAGGCCTACAGTTCTCGCCACGGAGTCAGATCGGGATCGCGCTGTTCATTGTCGGGCTGGCAGTCCTCGCATTCGGTGCCGGCTGGATGCTCGGGCAACGTCAAGCGGCAAGCCAGCGACGATTGTCCGATCCGGGCAGGCCAGGCAACTGAAAGGTTCCGCTGCGTGGCCCGCGAGCCCAACCCCTATCGGGACGCTATCGAGAACGGTGTCACGGGTGATACCGTGTGTCCATGCCAATGACCCTTCGCTTGACCGATGACGAGGCGGACGCCCTGCGTCGCCGTGCCGAGTACGAGAGGCGGTCCATGCAGGACATCGCCAAGCAGGCGGTGCGTGAATACGTCGAGAACCACAGCCGACAGGACCTTCTGGGTAGTGTCCTTGACGAGGAGCTCCCGCGCTACGCCGAAGCGCTTGAACGCCTGGGAAAGTGATCTATCTCACCTACGCTGATCTCCTCTACGTCGGGCAGCGGGCCCTCGGAGGAGACATGCCGGTCCGTGACCAGGGGCTGCTTGAGTCGGCGCTGGCCCGTCCGCGCGCGAGCGCATTCGGAAGGGATGCCTACGGAAGCCTCAACGAGAAAGCCGCGGCGCTGACGCACTCCTTGGCCCGCAACCACGGCTTGATTGACGGCAATAAACGCCTGAGTCTCGCTGCTCTGCTCGCATTCCTCGGTATGAATGGAAGACGGCTGACCTGGTCGAATGATGAGGCCTATGAATTCATCATGGACGTTTCTTCCGGGCGGCTTGACGACGTCTCCGAGATTGCGGAACGCATTGATCTGGGAAGCGAGGAGCGCTGAGACACAGGCGCCGTGGTCGACTCGAGAGTCGTGAAGGCTTCATTCCTCTCGCCGAGGTGTGGGTGACTGTCACTGGAAGCTGAGCCTCTGTCCCAGGGGACCTGCAAAGGCGTATCTGGTCGACTGGTCAGGCATGCCCTACATGCGATTCCTGCTAGGCAACATCGCAAAGGGAGAATCCCTCCCGCAACGGCTCAAGGTGATGGGCACTCTGCTCCGGGATACCCGTGGCCAACTCGCGAGCCTGATCCACTCGCACTGCACCTCGGCAGCTGCCCTGGCCCGGCACATTGGGCTTTCCGCGGATGTCGAGAACACGCTCGCGTACACCTTCGAGCGATTCGACGGCGAGGGCCTGCCGGCGGCAGTTTCCTGCGACAAGATCCCGATCGAAATGAGAGTCGCCCAGTTCGCGGATGTCGCCGAAGTTCACTACCGGATATACGGGCTCGACGCCGTGATCGCGATGGCCAGAAGCAGGCGGGGCGGACACCTCGATCCCGACGTCGTCGATGCTGCGCTTGGCTCGCCCGACGAGATCTTTGCGCCCGTGCCCGCCGGTGACTCCTGGAGTGATGCTCTTGGCTATGCACCCGATCGGGAGGTCCGACTCACCGACGAGAGTCTCGACCGGTTGGTGTGCGCGATAGGCGACTTCGTTGACCTCAAGTGCCGCTTCGCCTTCGGCCACTCCCGGCGCGTGGCCACGCTGTCGGCGAAGGCAGGCGAATTGTTGGGACTCGACGCCGGTAACCTCCGAACGCTTCGACGAGTGGGATACGTGCACGACCTCGGCTGTCTGGGCGTCTCCAACCAGGTGTGGTCCAAACCGGGCGAGCTGACTCCGTCAGAGTGGGAGCGCGTTCGCAGCCGGGGCCGCCAATGAACGTCTTGGGATGCGCCTGCCGGAGCACACCGACGCCGTTAGGCACGACGAGCGTGCCGCTTCCTCGGCAGAGGAGCAGAATGCTCGTAGTCGAGTTTCAACGTTGACCGGGAGGAAGAATGAGCGACCTCGATGTGCGCGAATCTTTTCTGCGGGCAATCACAGACAACGATCCGGAGGCCATGCGCGAGGGCCTCGAGCGTTTGTTCGGCCTCACCAAGGAGGGGCTCTCACCTGACGCTGAGTTTCGGCTTCGTGATGAGACCTACGTGATGGAGATGCCGCAGTCGGGGGAGCGCATCCGTGGACGTGAGGCCATGCGGGCAATGCAGGAGGCTTTTCCTGTTCCCCCCTCGATCACCCTGCGCCGAGTCGTGGGGTCGGGGCAAATCTGGGTCGTCGAGGGGACGAATGACTATGCCGGGGATGTGTGGCACGTGGTGGTCATCCTGGAGTTCGGAGCGGACGGGTCGATCATCCGGGATACCCGCTATTACACGCGAAAGTCGGAGGCACCCGGATGGCGGTCTGAATGGGTGGAGCCCCTCGACTAGATGACTCTGCTCAGGGGTTGTGTCAGTTGTAATTTCTCACAGAACAGGACACTCCTGGAGCTGCATGAGACCACCTGTTCACTGGAACCCGTGAACCCCGACTGCGGAGTCTCTGTCATTCGCTCCGAGACCTGATCTCGACGGATTCCCCGTTTCCTGGGGAACCTCAACCGGGCGACGTGCGTGTCAGCCGGGGTACGTTGGGAGACGTGACTAGCCGAAGCGGACGCATCGCCCTCATCGCCGTCGGCGTGATCGCTCTGATCCTTGGTGGCGTCTGGACCGGGCAGGGCATGAATCTGATCCCGGGAAGTTTCATGACGGGTAGCCGGATGTGGCTTTCCATCGGGCTCATCCTCGCAATCGTTGGCATCATCCTGATTTGGCTCGGCCTGCGACGGCCGGGGCACGGCCGCACGAGCAGGTGAGACGTGCCTTCCCCGCAGTCACTCAGCGAAGCTGACCGACGCCTCGTCGCAACCTGGGCTGCTGACTGTGCTGAGAGAGTCTTGGTCCATTTCGAAACGGAGGCGCCAACGGACGGCCGGCCACGTGATGCCATCGCTCGTACTCGGGCATTTGCTCAGGGTGATCTTGATACCGCCGGTGAAATTCGCAGGCGCTTCGTTGCTGGTCGGGCCGCGCAGGCAGTGAACTCTCCCTCGGCAGTGGCAGCTGCTCGGGCTGCCGGACAAGCTTCCGGCGTCGCGCACATGGGCGCGCACGCACTCGGCGCAGCCGCATACGCAGCGAAAGCCGCCGGGCTAGCCGCCGCTGATCAGGCTACGGCAGTCTCCGATGAGGTCTCCTGGCAGCTCGAGCACATGAATGCCCAAGTCAGGGCGGCGCTTCGGCAGTTGCCGCCCCTTGGTGAGGATTCCGCGGGCCCACTCGGTTCAGGTCTTCTCGCGTCGGGCATCCTCGGGTCGATCATTCGGAGGATTCAGGCCGCCTTGGGCAGTAGCTCGACAGAGCAGGGTCTCCGGTAGCCGGACGGCCACGGTGACATTTCAGCGCGGAAGTGCGATCGACCAGGACCGATGGATTGGCTGGAAGTTGACGATCGATTCTCTGCCCTGAGTGACATGCACCAAGCGTGAATTGCGGAGGCTCGAGGTTGCCCACATGTGGTGCCGGGGGAGCTGTTGCGACGGGCGAGCGGCTAGAGTCCGATCACGGAGTAGCGGCGTTCGATTCCCGCGGTGGCGTGACCCCACTCGCTGCTGGCGACACGTTCCTGGTGGGCTTCGAAGGCGGATGCGTGCTCAAAGCGCTCTTCGACCTGCCACACCAGGGGATTGCTCGTCCGGGTGACGTTGAACGACAGGCATCCCGGTTCGGCGCGGGTGAGGGCAAGGTGCAGTTGCAGGTATTCCCGGACAGTTTCCGCTTGGTCCTGGGTGCGACAAACAAGCTGCCCGCTGAGGGACACCTCGCCGCCGACTAGCTTCTTCTTCATCTTGAAATTGGTCAGCTGCACGCCGGCCGTCACCGGATGTTGTTCTGCCTCGACGGTGAATCCGGAGCGCTCAAAGAAGGGGCGGGCTGTAATGCTGACGTCAGCTGTCAGCTCTGTCAGCTGCTCCTGGCGCGCGCGGGCCTCCACGTGGCCGATCAGTTGCCGTGCCACCCCGCGTCCCAGGTAGCGAGGGGCGACGAACATCATGTCGATATGTCCCTCAGAGTCCACGTCGGAGAAACCCGCCGGCGCACCATCCACGGTTGCCACACAACTGTTCCGCGCCTGCATCGCCGTATGCCAAGCGGACAGCTCGCGCGCTTCTGGCCGCGCCCACGCCTGAATCTGCTCCCGCGAGTAGTCGGCGGCAGCGGTTTCTGTCACAGCGGCAAGGAAGATCGCTAACGTGTCTGCGGCATCCGCTTGACAATATGGCCGGATGATAACGGCCGGCGTGCCGGCACCTGTGTTCAGATCCACAGGATCAGCATCCCACGTGGACTGTGCATGACCGTGCGGCACTCACTGTGAATCCACGGGGGGCAGTCCGCCGTCGTCGATCTGGTCGGTCGGCCGCAGGGTTGAACGATCCGACAAGGCGACCGAGCAGACCTGCTTACCGTCGTCGACCCGCCCGGTCCTGCGGTCGGCGATCGTGCGCCCAAGAATGCCGGCCTGGATCTTTCGTCACCTGATCGGCGGGCACGGATTGCGCGCAGAGCTCGGCGTCGTTCTGGTTTCGGAGACGATTGACCCTGAGACACCCCTCGCCTACGCTGGCATCGTGTCCAGGATCTTCGGTACCCAGTTCTCCGCGGTGTATCCGCTCTACGTGGCGAAGGTGGAGCGCAAGGGCAGGACGAAGATGGAGCTCGATCAGGTGATCATGTGGCTGACCGGATTCGACGACACGACGCTTCGCCGTCACGCCCAGGGTGGAACAACGTTCGAGGAGTTCTTCGCAGAGGCGCCGATGAATCCCAGCGCGTCGCTGATCACCGGTGTGGTGTGCGGCATCCGCGTGGAGACCATCGAGGACCCGCTCATGCAAAAGATTCGCTATCTCGACAAGCTCGTCGACGAGATTGCGAAGGGTAAACCGTTGGAAAAGGTGCTCCGTGCACCCGCCACGACCAGGACGGCCTGAATTTCTGATCAGTTCCCGCTGGCTCGACTGAAAGCCACGAGGCGAGCCTGCATTTCCCAGTAGGACGTCGCGGTCTGTGCCTGACGGTTATCGCGCAGGGCCGTGACAGTGTCCACGGCCCTGTCTATGGCTGCACGGTACGGCAGCGACCCCGAGCTCACACGCTTCACCCCCAGATCGCCGAGCTCGGCCACAGTCAGGGAGGGGTGCGCGAGCACATTGACCGGCAGCGCCACAACCGCGGTGATCCTCCGGATGTCCTCAGGATTCACGAGGCCGGGCACAAAGATTCCGTCGGCCCCGGCGTCGGCATAGGTGCGTGCTCGAAGCAGGACGGCCTCGACAGTCGCGTGCTCGCCGAACCAGAGATTGTCCACCCGCGCATTGACGAAGATGTCGGGGCTGAGGTCTTTGACGGCGCTGATTTTGGCGGCAGCCGTCGATGCATCCACGAGATGCCCATCCCGGCTGTCCTCAAGATTGACGCCGGCCACGCCCAGGACCTCTAGCTCGGCCACAAACTCCGCAACCTCCGCTGGGTCGTCGGAGTAGCCGTCTTCGACGTCCGCTGTGATGTGGACCGACATGCGGCCCAGTCGCGCCGCAAGTGCGACGGTTGCCGCCTTGCTGGACCCGCCACCATCCGGCAGGCCGGCGCTGGCCGCGATGCCAAAGCTCGTCGTGCCGACGGCCGGAAATCCGGCGTCCGCGAATGCCAGGGCCGAGCCGACGTCCCAGGCATTGGGTAGCACGAGCGGTGAGTCACGGTAGTGGAGTTGCCGAAAAGTTGACATCGTTGTTCCCGTCCTGCGCCAGCCGAATCGATGAATTCTCGTCAGCGTACTAGTGGGTGGCGAGCGCGCAAGCCGGTCCGAACGCTAACGCTTCTCGTCGAGTTCTTCCGCGGGCCAATGCTCCTGCATTGTCGCCCACCAGCGGGCCAGTGCTTCGCGTTCCGGCTGCGCCGTGACAGCACCGGCCGCAACCAGGTCCCGCCCGATCGGGAGGTCGATGCACGCTCCATCGAGTACCTGTGCGTCGACATAGCCGAGTACCGATCTCAATGTGGCGAGTGCACCGTGCCCGCGTCCCGGTGAGGCCACGTTGATCCACGCGACCGGCTTCCTGGTCAGAACGCTGCTGCCGACAGTCCAATCCAGAAGATTCTTGAAGCTGCCCGGGAGTGTCCCGGCATACTCTGGCGTGCTGAACACCACCACGTCGGCGTTGTTGATCTGTTGTCGCAACTCCGCGACCGGACCTGGAACCGGGTCGTGGTCATCGTCCGGGTTGAAGGCGGGTAGTGCAGACAAGCCTTGGTACACCAGTGCGATCGAGCCTGCTGGCGCCAGGTCGCGCACCGTGGTCAGCGCCGCGTTGTTGGTTGAAGACTGCCGAGTGCTGCCCGAAACAAGGAGGAGTCTCATATTCGTACTTCCCATACAGACCACAGGCGGAGGAAAGCAGCCGGAAGGATCATCTCGTCGGCGCATCGTCTCCGGCCCGGGCGCATCAGCGAGCCGTGAGTTCGTGTGCCGTACGCGCGGAGCGTACCGATTGGTAATGCCGCGCAGCGCGAGCGCGGTTGCCGCAAGCGACCGAGCACCATTCCCGTCTGGGGTGTGTCTTCACGAAGTAGAGCACGCATCCGGGCGCGTGGCATGCCCGCAGATTCGAACCGTTTTCGCCCAGCAGGTGCTGGGCGTGGTAGGCGACGTCGGCGAGGCCGGCAACCACCGGAGAAACCGCGGATTCGGGGGAGAGCGCGAGAGCCGCTCCGCTCAGCCGCAGCTGCGGGATCGGACGCTGGTTGGCGGCGGCGTTGATAGTGAGCAGCGCGTCCTCCACGCTCGCCATGGGCGATTCGGCAGTCCGACGATCATCGTCCGTCACGTGGGCTGCCAATCGGCGCACCGCGTCTCGCAGATTCCGTGCCGTCAGGAACTCGTCCCGAGTCGTTGCCGCGCCTGCCCGATCGATGCGGACGGCATCCAGCCAGGCGTCTACGCCTGTCGGTGTCGCGAAGTCGTCGTGAAGGCCCTCCGTGTCTGCCCAGATAGTCGCCATCAGGCGGACCGGCATCGGCTCGTCGGCGAGCGCCCAGCTGCGGTCCAAGCTCCTGTTTCCCATGCGGACAAACTATCACGGAAGAAATCACTTGCATACGTTAGAAAGATCGTGATAGTAATTGTCACGGATGAACATGAGTTCATGCATTAGAAAACGAGGAGAAGAACCATGACTGCCACCATCACTGCTATCGTCCCGATCCAGCCCGAAACCGCGACGGGCGTCGCCAGGGACCTGCTTGACCAGGTCCAGAAGGGACTGGGTCTCGTGCCGAACATGGCCAAGGTCATGGCCAACAGCCCCACCCTGCTGAAGGGTTACCTCGCTCTCTCCACCGCAGTCGGATCCGGCAGCCTTTCTGCTGCGGTGCGCGAGCGCCTCGCTATCTCGACCGCTCAGCTGAACGGTTGCGAGTACTGCCTCTCCGCCCATACCTTCATCGGAGGCAACATCGCCAAGGTCGATGCTGCCGAGCTCGACTCCGCGCGCCGAGCGCAGTCACGTGACCCGCATGTGGCCGCACTGCTGACCCTCTCCAACATGATCGCGGAGAATGCCGGTGACGTCGGCGATGACGCGCTTGGTGCAGCCCGTGCCGCTGGTGTGACCGACGCGGAGATCGGCGAGGTCGTCGCGAACCTCGCGCTGAACATTCTGACCAACTACTTCAACGTGCTCGCTCACGTGGAAAACGACTGGCCTGTCGTCGGGCTGTAATCCTCGACTCGATTCTCCAGGAGATGATGACGATGATCGGGACGCCCCAACTCGCCGACGTCGGCTTTCACGCCGGCGAACTGGCCGTGCAGCGCCAGGCCGGTGTCACAATCGACGCGGCCCGCCTGTCAGGGATGCTCGGGCCTGTCACTCTGACCGCCCGGATGGCCGGGTTTCTCAGCGATCGAACGTTTCTCGTCATCTCCGGGAGGGATCGCTCCGGACGCCTCTGGACGTCCCCGCTGGTCGGCCGTCCCGGTTTCTTGGAGGTGCTGTCCGACACCTCCGTTGCCGTTCATGCCGTGATCCCGCCGGGTGACCCACTCCGCGGGCTGCAGGCCGGTCAGAAGATCGGGATGGTCACGGTTGAATTCGCCACCCGGCGCCGGGTGCGTATCAACGGCGCACTCACGGTGAGCGGCGGTGATCTCCTTGTCGTGGACGTCGAACAGGCCTTCGGCAATTGCCCGCAATATATCCAGCAACGTGTTCTCGTGCCCGATGAGATCGATGGGGCGGGCAGCGAGCACGTCAGACACGGCAGCACGCTCTCGATGGAAGACCGTGAGCTGATCAGTGCCGCCGACACGTTCTTCCTCGGCACAGTGAATCCCGAGCGGGGGTCCGACGCGTCCCATCGTGGCGGTCCGTCCGGGTTCGTCCGCATAGACGGGCACGGGCTGTGGTGGCCCGACTACCAGGGCAACAACCTCTTCAACAGTTTCGGCAACATCACCGTCAACCCCGAAGCCGCCCTGTTGGTCATTGATTTCGCGACCGGCAAGTCGTTGCAGCTATCCGGCACGACCCAGATCGAATGGGGTGAACCCGGTCGGCCCGGAGATGACGGACATACAGGCCGCATTGCTCGCTTCACCCTGCAACGCCTCGTGGCCGGCCAGGTTCTTCCGGTCCGGGAGATCACTCACACCCCTTATCCGCGCAACCTCGCGCTGACGGATTGACAAGGACCGTTCCGTTGACACTGGCGGCCACTCCGCACCTACGCTGCAGCGCTGCTCTGGCGTTCCCTCAACGCCCCGGACGAGTTTTAATCGGACAACCGGAATGTGGCGCGGTGAGAGGCGCCGACTGAACTGAACCACGGAAGGAACGTGATCTGCATGAATGCGAATCAGGAGTCCAATGGCGAGACCCGCCTGGCCTACATTCTCGGCGTACCCCTGGCCGAGAATGTCGTGCGCCAATGGCCGCAAATGGGCGAAATCGTGCGCACCAGCACACTCATCGGCAGCGTCGAGGGCAACTTCGCGGAACTGACACTGGAAGTCGGCAGACGCCTGCGCCTCGGGGATGTCCTGGTGGTCGAGTGGACCTGCAACTACGGCGACGGACGCCTCTACCGCAACGTGACCATCGGCGAACTCGAGAACGGGGAAGCCGTGCGCGTCACGGACTACTGGGGCGAACCCACCGACACGCCTCTCTGGCGAGTGCCGCTGACCGACCGCCTCGACATGCCCGGCGACGGCATCTGGAAGGACAACGACCACCTGAGCCACCACTGACGCGAAAGCGACCTGACAACCGGTCCGCGGATTCCGAGCACAGGACGGTCGGGGTGCCGCCGTGCTTGCGGCGCCGTTCTCGGCGCCGATGGCTGCACTGCCTCAGCGGCGGCCCAGCCGACCGATGGCGAACCCGACGACGCCGATGAGCCCGCCGAGGGCGACCCAGCCCGCGGCGCGGCCGCCTCTTGCCGCGTCCGGTAGCGGATGCGGCGACGCGGCCTCCGTCGCCCCCGCCCCGACAATGGCCACGGAAGCCGCCTCTGCCAGCGGCACCGCGGCATCCGCTGCCGGGGCGACGACGGACGCGTTGCGCACGAACAGCACGAACCACGCGAACACGATCAGCACGGCGACGAGTTCGAGGGCGGTGAGGTTGTAGTACCCGATCGGGTACCAGAGCAGCACCGCACCGCCGATCGCGAGTACGAAGACCGTCGTCGTGACGACGAAGCTCCGGGGGAGGTCCTTCAGGACGAGCGGGACCAGCACGATGAGCGCGACGAAGCCGACGACGGCAGAGGTCGCGAAGGTGTTGTGCACGACGAAACTGACGTCGACGGGCACGAGGCCGACTCCGATGAGCGCAACGCCGACGATGATGATGATGATCCGCACGAGCGGGACGCCGCGGAGGTCGCTGCCTGCGGCGCTCCGCCGCGAACGCAGGTCGAGGGTCAGGTAGTCCGCGAGGGTCGTCATCACGAGTCCGGCGAGGAGGATCGTCAGGTTGAACGCGTATGCGGAGGTTGCGTCCCCCATTCCGAGTGCGCTGAAGTTCGCCTGCCACCAGCGCGGGTCGGCCGCCGTGAGCATGCTCGAGAATACCCCGGCGGCGAGGAAGAGGCCCAGGAGTGAGGCGAGGCGGGTCGTCGTGATCTCCGCGGCGAGGAGGAACAGCGCGAAGGTGCTCGCTGCGACCGTCAGCGTGACGAACAGGGTCGCCGCGAACGGGTCGAGCAGCAGTTCGCGGAAGGCCAGCTGGAACACCGCGTAGACCGAGCTGATCAGGAGGCCGGCCATTGCGGCACCGGTCACCGACAGCCCGATGGTGTCGAGGATGCGTCGGATGCGGGCACGACTGCGCCATCGCGGAGAGTGCCGGGTGAAACGGACATAGGACCATCCGAAGACCAGCAGTCCGATCAGTCCGGCGATCTGGGCCGAGAGCCCGCCGACGGAATTTTCGCCGGCGAGGCCGACGGCACGGCCACCGAACACGATCACGGCAGCGAGGAGCCCCGCGAGCGCGCCGACCGCAGCGGCGATCAGGGCACCGGATTCCACCTCGGATCGGCCGTTACCGGTGCGTTCGTCCTCCACCGGCGGTTCCGGGTCCGCGCGGGAAGGAGTCATCTCTCTATCCTGTCGCGCTTTCGAGGCTGCTGTGGCCGCTGAGCGAGGTGTCGGCCTATGCGGGCGGGGCCTCACTCACGAAGCAGGAGATTGCACTCGCGAGGTCCGGCCGGACCATCCGGGCGACCGGGGTGCCGAATTCGATGACCTCGTAGCCGTCGCGGTTCCTGGCGATGAAGCCGATCACGCTCAGCGCGTTGTCCTTCGCGATCCGGGAGTCGCTGACCCGCCACTCCCGTCTCGAGAGCGCGCGCACCTGGACGTCGCTGGGCGAACGGGACTGAAGTGCGGCGGCGATCATGGTGGGTCCTTTCCTCGACATGAACCGACCGTAGGTTCGGTTCCTATCGGTTGCCTTGGGGCCCGATGTGAAGCCGATGAGGCCCGGCACACTCCGATCCGGGACTCAGGTTCCGATCCCGAGCAGCAGGCTCACCGCGATCACGGTCATGATCACCGCGATTCCGATGTCGAGAATCCGCCACGACACCGGCCGGCCGAAGACCGGGCGCAGCAGCCGGGCGCCGAAACCGAGCGCTGTGAACCAGATGACGCTGCCGAGCACCGCCCCGAGACCGAAGTACCAGCGTTCGTCGCCGTGGGCGGCGGCGACGGAGCCGAGGAAGACAACGGTGTCGAGGTAGACATGCGGGTTGAGCCAGGTGAGCGCCGCGGTCGTCGCGAGGACCTGGGTGAGGCTCGCGGCAGTGCCGACGACCGAGGTGTCGAGCGGCCGAGGGAGAACGGCCCGACGTGCGGCGAGCGCCGCGTAGCCGAGCAGGAATGCGGCACCGACGATCCGGACCACGACGAGCAACCACGGCACCGTGCGGATCAGCGCCCCGAATCCGGCGACACCGACCAGGATCAGGATCGCGTCGGAGGCTGCGCACACGATCACCACGGCGAGCACGTGTTCCCGGCGCAGTCCCTGCCGGAGCACGTAGGCGTTCTGGGCGCCGATCGCAACGATGAGGGACAGGCCGAAGCCGAGGCCGGCGAGGGTGGTGAGGATCATTCTCCGACCGTACCTCGGCGGCGAAGGATGAGTACAACGAAACTTTCTTAGGAGGCATTAGTCTGGCTAATCATGACGATTGACAATGCGCAGCTCAGGGCCCTCGCGGCGACGATCGATTGTGGCTCCTTCGACCTCGCCGCCGCGACCCTGCACATCACGCCGTCCGCGGTCAGCCAGCGGATCAAGGCCCTCGAGACCTCCGCGGGCCGGGTGCTGGTGCGGCGGACGAAACCGACAGAGATCACGGATGCCGGCCTGCCGTACCTGAGGCTGGCCCGGCAGATCGACGCTCTCGTCCAGGACGTCGTCTCCGGGTCGGAGTCGGAAGCGCGCGCGGGCGTTCCGCTCGCCGTCAACAGCGACTCGCTCGCGACCTGGGTGCTTCCGGCACTCGCCGGCCTGCCCGACTCGATCACCTTCGACGTACGCCGTGAGGACGAGGATCACTCGGCCGAACTGCTGCGCGCGGGAACGGTGATGGCCGCGATCACGACCGACGCGCGTCCGGTGCACGGTTGCTCCGTCACCCGGCTCGGCAGCATGCGTTACCGGCCGATGGCGCACCCGCGCTTCGCCGCTCGATGGTTCGCCGCGGGGCCCACAGCGGATGCGCTGTCCCGCGCGCCCATGGTCGTGTTCGACGCCAAGGACGACCTGCAGGACCGCTTCCTCCGGGGGCGGAGCCGTCGGCCGGTCACGCCTCCCCGGCACTCGATCCCGGGGTCCGCGGACTTCGCGGAGGCCGTCCGCCTCGGGCTGGGCTGGGGCATGGTGCCCAACCAGCAGATCCTCAGCGGCGAGGCCGACGGTGTGCTCGTCGATCTCGCGCCGGGCCGGCACATCGATGTGGTGCTCTACTGGCAGCAGTGGACGCTGCACACGCCCGTCCTCGCGACGATTTACGAGGCGATCCGGGCCGCGGCCGCGGAGCACCTCGACTGAACCCTGTCGCCACCAACCACTGCCGGCAGGGACCTTGCCGTCAGTCGGCGAGGATTCCGTAGAGGGAACGTCGGAGGTCGTCGATCTGGGTGACGGCCTTCGCGCGCTGCTCCGGGGTCGCGGCGAAGCGGAGTTGGTGGATGACGCCCATGAGCTTGGCGACGCTCTCGTGGAGATTCGCTTCGGCTTCGACGCGTGCCGTCGAACTGTCCCAGACGCGGGCAAGGGCGTCCGCGTTCTCGGTGACGTAGGCGCGGCCGGGCTCGCTGAGCTGGAATTCGGTGCCGGTGCCGTCACCGGTCGGGGCGATGAGGCCCTCGTCGACGAGCTGCTGCAGCGTCGGGTACACCGATCCGGGGCTCGGGCGCCATGTGCCTCCCGAGCGCTCGGTGATCTCCTTGATCAGTCCG